>JASHQZ010000054.1 GCA_030038835.1 candidate division FCPU426 bacterium | reverse complement strand
GCCTTCATTTCCTTTTCCTTTCTCTTCCCTCCGGCCTTCGCCGGGAAAATTTTTCAGCGGCTCTAACAAAAATCAAAAAAGGCACTTGAACCACCAAGGTCACCAAGTCCACCAAGAAAAGCAAAAATCAAACATCGTATTTTCAGCCGTTTAAGAATCTGCGCCTTAAGCCTTTCTTGGTGCCCTTGGTGAGCTTGGTGGTGAAATGGTTTTTGTCAGGGGTTCTTAGTTGGACCGGCCCCAAAGGAGCTGGCGGTTTTTCTGCTGTTGCGTTTGGACCGAAACCACCCGGCGGACCATGTTGTCGTTGAGGTGGATGAACTTCTGGATTTCCTCCGTCCCCCGGAAATCGTGGGGTCTTTCCACTTCCAACAGCGACGGGTACGGCATTGCGGCCTTCATAGGTCCTCCTTCTGGTAAAGGTGATCGGGGTTGGTTCTCGGGTCGGGCCGCCTCCCCGTTACGGCGGACCGGCTACTTACCTACCAATAGGTAGATTTGGAGGTCAAAAAAAATCTCCCTCAGGCTTTCAGGGCCTCCCTCAACTGGTGGGCGACCTGGTTGAAGTAGTCCAGGTTGTTCTGCGCCCGGCTGGTCTGCAAGGCTCCCTGGACGGAAGCGTAGATGAACTGGGCTTGCTCCTCGACCGCTCCCTTCTTGTTGAATTGGCCCGCGGCGCGGCCCTTTTCCAGGACCCCGGAGAGCCAAACCTGGTGGCGTTTCACCAGGGCGTTGACGGCCTGCTGCAGTTTGGGGGGCAGCGAACCCCATTCGGAGGAGAGCGCCCCCACCGGGCAGATGCGGGTGCAGTTTTGCGAGAGGCCCGCGAAGTAATCGAAATAGGCCTGGAGCTGTCCCTGCGGGTCCAGGTTCTTGTCCTCGATGGCCTTCTGCCAGACGTCGGCTGCCTTGAGCCGGTCCTGGATCAGGCTGATCCCCAGGTCTTCCTTGGTGGGGAAATAGTAGTGGATGCTGGCCTTGCGGATGTTCAGGCGCTCGGCCAGGTCGTTGTAGCTGAAGGCGTTGTAGCCCTTGGTCTGGATCATCTCCAGGGCCACCTTGGTCAACTCGGAGCGGGTGTCTTTGCTGTCGGCTAAAGTAGGACGTCCCATAAAAACCTCGGCGATGCCTTATCTATCTACAGGTAGATATTACCTACCTAGTGGTAGATTGTCAAGCGCCAAGTGAAATTATTTTGGGGTCCCTGGGCCGCCTTCATTACGCGGCGGCCGCGCGCAAGAACGGCGTTTTCACTTTTTATCCGGAGGGCCGAGGGTCCACCACATGTCCAACTTAACCGGGACCTCGTTGTTGACCGGCAGGGTCAACAGCGCCGGGGGCGTGATCCCAAAATCCGTCAAAGCCAGGGGAACCGTCCCCGTGATGTGGGCCCTTCCGTCCTTCCATTCCAAAATATCCAACTTCACCCGGGGGTAGGAAGCCTTTTTACCGGCGAATTCGATTTCCACGTCCGCCGTCAAGGTTTGCGGGGCTTGCCCCTCGGTCATCTTCATGATCCCGACATGGGCCTGCGCCAGGGGGTTCAATCCCGCCCGGGTCACTTCCTGCATGTGGAGGTCGCGGTTGGCGTCCCCGGAATCGAACGATTTCACCGGAACCGCGACCAGGAATTCCCAGGTGCCGTCCGAATAACACAGTCCTTCCCCCCGCGCGCTAAGGCTGGTCCCATGCACCACGTGGAGGGGGTGGGTCACCGTATAGGTGATCTCCGATTTTTCGAGCCTCCATTGCGCCTTGACGTCCCCGGTGGACCCGGGGACGGGCGCCAGGAAAAGCGCGGCCACGATCAGGTGTTTTCTCATTTTCATCCTTTTAAAAAGTCATGACCGTCAAGGAAGCCAAATAGGAAGCCACCAGGGCCGTGGCCAGGATGCCGTGGATCGTTCCCAAATCCCCCAGGGACTGGTGGTCCTGCACGCGGCTGTTGACGATGCCCCCCAGGACCGGCACCGCGACCATCAGGGGAGCGTGCACCCAGGCCAGGTCCACGTGCGTTTGGGTGTTGCCGCTGGGTTTTAACCCTTTCGGCTTGGGGGCGAGGATGGCGAACAGGGCGGTCGTCGCGTAGAGGGCCGTGGTGGAGGCGCCCAAAACCGCGTGGAGCCCCGTATTCGTGCTTCCGTTGGCCACATTGCCCGCCGTGACGAATCCCAGGACATATTCGGTGGTCAGGGGAACGGCCGTGAGGAGCCCCAAGGTCTGGTGGATTTGCAGCATATCGGAACGGGTCTGCAGTTCTTTTTGGTACTGGGGGTCGCTTTTTATTTCATCCGGGGAAAAACCGAGGTCGTCCAACGTCGGGGCGGCCGGATGGTTTCCGGTTTTGGAGCCGTCCTTGGAAGCAGCCTTCCCATCCGCCAACGAGGGCCCCGCGCACAGGGGCAAAACCAGGACCGCAATGACGAGTGTTTTTCGGAGCCTTCGCACGGATCCGCCTTTGTAGTTTTCCGGCGGGGACAATATGACCGGTCCGGCTTTGAACATCAATGTGGGGGCGAATTTCCCGAAAGATTAAATCCGGAAAAGTCGCCTTAAAAAATGGAATCCCGGTAACTTTTTGCCCCCAGGGCGGTAGTGATTTAAAGGAGCGCCCATGAAAAAATGGATGGCTGTGGGATTGATATTCCTAGGGATGGTTTGTTCAGGTCTGGGTTGGTCGTGCAAAAACAGTTCCAGCCCGACCAACGCAAATGGCACGCCCGTTCCCGGCGGCGGCTACTAAGTTCCGCCCAACCTGATTTTCATTGGGGCCCTCCGGGGGTTTCGCCGGGATTCCGGGCCCATCGCGGGCCGCCCTAACCCTTGAACAGCTTCGCCACCAGGGCGAAGGTCATG
>JASHQZ010000053.1 GCA_030038835.1 candidate division FCPU426 bacterium | reverse complement strand
TGCCCGCGGAACATTCCCCGGCGGCGTAAAGGCCCGGCACGTTGGAGGCCTGGGTGTCCGGGTCCACCTTGAGGCCGCCCATCATGTAATGGCAGGTGGGGGAGATTTGCATGGGAACCTTGGTGATGTCCACGTCGGCGAGCTGCTTGAATTGGTGGTACATGGAGGGCAGTTTTTTCTTGATGTCCTCGGGTGTGCGGCGGGTGGCGATGTCCAAAAACACGCCGCCGTGCTCGCCGCCCCGGCCTTCCTTGATCTCGTTCCACAGGGCCCGCGCCACCACGTCGCGGCTCATGAGCTCGGGGGGCTTGCGCTCGGTGACGGTTTCCTCCTTCTGGCCCTCGATGACCACCTTCCTGAACCAGGCGTCCGCTTCGGCCTCGGTGTCCGCGTACTTTCCCTTGTACTTGTCCGGGATGTACTTGAACATGAAGCGTTCGCCCTTGTTGTTCTTCAAGACCCCGCCCTCGCCCCTGACGCCTTCGGTGATGAGGATTCCCCGAACCGACGGGGGCCAGCACATGCCCGTGGGATGGAACTGGATGTACTCCATGTCGGCCAGTTCGGCCCCGGCCAGGTAGCCCAGGGCGAAACCGTCGGCCGTGCATTCCCAGGAATTGGAGTTGACGAAATAAAGCTTGCCGATGCCGCCGGTGGAAAGCACCACGGCCTTGGCGCGGAAGAGAACCGGCCGGCCGGTCTCCCGGAAATAGCCGAAAGCCCCCGCGATTTTCTCCCCGTCCTTCAAGAGGGAGTAAATGGTGCACTCCATGTGCACTTCGATGCCCGAATGAACACCCTTGTCCTGCAGGGTGCGGATCATCTCCAGGCCCGTGCGGTCGCCCACGTGGGCCAGGCGCTTGTAGGTATGGCCGCCGAAATGGCGCACGTTGATGTTGCCCTTGCCGTCGCCGGTGCGGTCGAACACCGCGCCCCATTTTTCCAGCTCCCGCACCCGGTCCGGCGCCTGCTGGGCGTGGATCTGGGCCATGCGCCAATGGTTGCCCAGGTTGCCTCCGATCAAGGTGTCGCAAAAATGCTGCTGCCAGGAATCACGTGAGTCCACGGTCGCCAGGGCCGCGGCGATGCCGCCCTCGGCCATGACCGTGTGGGCCTTGCCCAGGAGGGACTTGCACACCAGGCCGGTCTTGCAGCCCGAGGCCGAGGCCTCGATGGCGGCCCGAAGCCCCGCCCCGCCGGCCCCGATGACCAGCACGTCGTACTCGAAACTTTGATAGTTGTCGGACATGGATGACCCCATCATTCCACCGCGAAGGCGAGAAGCCCGCGAAAAGTATTTTTCTCAAAACCTTGAAAACGGATGAATCAAATTTTTTGGATTTTCTTCGCGGTTCTTCGCGTCTTCGCGGTTAAAAAATCCTTAGGTCGTGAATGACGCCCATGGCGCACAGGCGGATGTAAAGATCCGTGAAACCCACCCAGAGCATGGAAACCAAGGCCCATTCCATGTGCCGCTCGTTCAATTGGGTGACAATCCGCCACAAAGCGAAGCGCAGGGGGTGGCTCTTTTTCACGCGCAAAAAATCCAACCCTCCGCCCACCAGGTGCCGGAAGGCGTGGCAGCCCAGGGTGTAGCCCCCCAAGAACCAGGCGTTCAGGCACAGGATGAGGCTGCCGACCCCGATGCCGAACTGGTGCGGCCCGGCCACCGCGCTGTTGTCGGCGGCGATGCCGTTGACCGGCCAGATCATGGCGGCGATGCCGTCCCAGGAAAGGATGGCGATAAAGAGGAGGGCGATGTACATGAAGTAGCGGTGCAGGTTCTGGAAAAGGAAAAATTTCGTTTCGCCCTGGTATTTGACGCAGGCCTCGCCTACGGCGCAGCCCGGCGGATCGGCGAAGATGGAGCGGTAGTAGGCCTTGCGGTAGTAATAACAGGTCCCCCGGAAACCGCCGGGCGCCCAAAGGATGAGGAGGGCGGGGGTGGCCAGGAGTGCCGGGAGTTTATGGAGCCAGTCGGGGTTGAAAAAGGGGGAGAAGAAGGGCGAAAGATAGGGTCCCCACTCGTAGTAGTGCTTCCCGTTGGGGCCGTAAGGATGAAGGGCTGCCCAAGTGGTATAGGCCACGAACCCCCCGAAAAGGCAGATGTAAAACAGCGGCTCGAGGTACCAGGCGTCCTTGCGCAGGGTAAAAAAGAGTCCGCGCTTCGTACGAACGTCGAGGGACATATTACACCTCAAAACATTTTTCACCACAGAGACACGGAGGCACAGTGAGACGGCAACTCATTTGAAAATCCTGGTTTTGACGGTTTTACCGAGTCTCTGTTCCTCTGGGGTGGATGGGTTTTACCATTTCAGATTGGAGCTGTGGCCGGGCTCGGCCTTCTCGTTGGGGTTGATGTAGGTCTTGGAGAAATTGACCGCCGTGGCGCCCTCGGAAAAGCCCGTTGCGATGAGATCCAGCTTGCCCGGGTGGGTCACGATGTCCCCAGCCGCGTAGATACCCGGCACGTTGGTTTCCATCTTCTGGTTCACGGGAATCTTATTTTTTTCCATATGGATGCCCCAATCCTTGAGGAAAGAAAGGCTTGCCTGGAAGCCGAAGTTCAGCACCACGAAATCCACGGGAAGGGGTTCGTCCTTGTTGGTATGGTTTTCGTAGATGATCGCTTCTTCCACCTTGCCGTTGCCCTTCACCGTGCGCAGCTCGTACCAGAGCTTGATGTCCACCTTGGAGGCCTTGAGTTTGCGGACCGACTCCTCATGGGCGCGGAATTCGTCCCGGCGGTGGATCAAAGTCACCTTGGAACAAATGGGTTCCAGCATCAAGGCCCAGTCCAGGGCCGAATCCCCCCCGCCCACTACGAGCGCCCGCTTGCCCTTGAAGGGCTCCAGGGAAAGAATCCCGTACTGCACTCCCTTGCCCTCAAAGGGAGCCAATTCCGGGCTGGGGTGTTTCTTGGGGGTGAAAGAGCCCATGCCCAGGGTGAGGATGACCGCCTTGCAGTGGTGCTTGTGACCCTTGTCGGTGGTGAGTTCGAAGATGTTGTCGGGCCTCTTGACCAGGCTGGTCACCTTTTCACCCAGGGCCAGGGGAGGCTTGAAGCGCATCAGCTGCTCCTCCAGGTCCACCACCAGTTTCTTTCCTGAAACGCGGGGGAAGCCCGCCACGTCGAAGATGTCCTTCTCCGGGTACATGGCCGAAACCTGCCCTCCCAGTTGTTCCAGGGAGTCGATGATCTTGAACTTCATTCCGCGTAGGCCGGCGTAGAACCCGCCGAACATGCCGGCGGGCCCGCCGCCGATGATGATGATGTCGAATACTTCTTCCGCCATGGGATCCTCCCTTTATCTATTCGCGGGGCCGGGTGAACCGGCCCCGATTCTAATGGTTGGAAACAAAACCCCCTATGACAGGGCTCATAAAGGGCGGTTAAACCGGGACAAAAAAAGAAAACGAACCGCGAGGTTCGTTTTCCACCACAATTCAAAATTGCCGTTTTAGCGGTTGGGTTTGTAACTCATCAATTCCGCAGGGCGTTCCACCGTGATGCTGCCCTTGATGCAGACGGTCTCGCAAAGCTTGCAGCTGACGCATTTTTTCTCGTCCACCACGGCGATCTTGAAGAACTCGGGATGATCCGTGCGCGGCTGCATGGAAATGCAGTCGAAGGGGCAGACGTCCACGCAAAATTCGCAGGCCGTGCAGGTCTCGGGGTCCACCTTGGCCTTGGGAATGGCCAGGGGCTTGATCTTCTTGACCGTCTCCCCCCGCGCGTCCACGATGGCCTCCACCGGGCAGTGGATGCCGCAGACGCCGCAGTCGATGCACAAGGCGGGGTCGATGTGGAAAATGGATTTCTTTTCGCCGGCGATGGCCTCAGTAGGGCATTTCACGGCGCAGAGCGTGCAGCCGATGCAATTGTCTAAGATAACGTGAGGCACGATGAAACCTTTCACATTCATGACGAGGAACTGGCGACGAGTCATGAATCATTCATCGCCCTCAGACCTGGCGCCCGAATTCCCATGAGGGCGCCCGCCTTGGTCTGACGGGCAGAAACCTTTTAAAATCGATGGCGATACCCGAAGGGCGAGACATCGATTACGGATCTCCCTTGGCCAGTTGATTTTCAACCCAAGAAAATCAACGCCCTGGCCAACGGGCAGAAAAACCGATCTTTCCTACTGCTCCGGGGATGAATGTATGAAAGTATTTAACCAAACCACCCGTAAAAAGAAAAGGCCCTTCTCTCTTGAAAGAAGGGCCCCTGTTGTCAGGTTTTGTTTTTGCTAACAGCCGGCGGCTAACGGCCAAGGGCCGAATTTAGACGTATTCTTCGATCAGCTTCTTGCGCTGTTCGGCGGCCAAGCCCAGTTTCTTCGCCTTGGCCAGGCCTTGGCCCTGCAGGGCCGGGTCCGCCGCGTCAATGGAGGGTTTGGGATTGGGGTTCTTATAGAACAGCCCGATGGGAATCTGGGCGCCCCACTCCTTGGACCGGTCCATGGCCGCGTTCCAGTTGGCCGCGTCGTGGCCCTTGTCCTCCAGCTTGTAGACGCGCTCCTTGAACCAGCCAAAGGTGTTCTGTTTGTTGAAAGTCACGCAGGGGGAGAAAACATCGATCAGGGCGAAGCCCGGGTACTGGATGGCCTGGGTGTAAAGGCTCTTCAGGTGGTTGATGTCCCCCGAGAACCCGCGCGCCACGAAGCCGCAACCGGCGGCCAAGGCGAGCGCGATAGGATTCAACTGCCCCTCAGGGTTCCCGTGGGGGGTGGACTTGGTCTTCATGCCCGTCTCGGAGGTGGGCGACGTCTGGCCCGTGGTCAAGCCGTAGATCTCGTTGTCCATGACGATATAGGTCAGGTTGACGTTACGGCGCATGGCGTGGATGAAATGGCCCTGGCCGATGCCGTAGCCGTCGCCGTCGCCGCCGCAGGCGATGACGGTCATCTCGTGGTTGGCCATCTTGGCGCCGGTGGCCACTGGCAGCGAACGGCCGTGCAGGGAATGCATGCCGTAGGATTTGAAAAAGCCCGGCAGGTTGGACGAGCACCCGATGCCCGAAATCACCATGAGCTGCTCGTTGGGGATTCCCAGCTCGCCGCAGGCGCGCTGCAGCACGGTCAAGACCCCGTAATCCCCGCAACCCGGACACCAATCGGGCGGGACTTCCGGTTTATAAAGTTTCGCGTCCCTGGGGGTTGCTGCTACCGCTGTTGCCATAATTGCCTCCTAAAAATTAGCCCCCGGAGGGGCATGGGTGAATAACGGTCAGTGGGTGGACGACGTGGAAAGGACCCCGGGTCCCGGGGGATGGGGGGTGCGCCAGCCGGGTTCGACGGATCCGGTCTCAACCAGCTTTTGGCCCTTCAGGCACTCCTGAATGCCGTTGACCACGTGTTTCGGCTCGAAGGGCTCGCCGTCGTATTTGCGCACGTGACCGGTGGCCGCGATGCCGGTTTCGGCCCTCAGGTGCCGGGCGAACTGGCCCGACTTGTTCATTTCCACCACAATGATGTTTTTCTTGCCCTTCAGGATCTCGGTGACTTCCTTTTCCTGGAAAGGGACCAGGAACTTGACCGACAGGTGGTTGCACTTGATGCCTTCCTTGTTCAGCCGCTCCACCGCCTCGCTCACAACGCCCCAAGTGGAGCCATAGGTGACGATGGTGGTATCCGCGTCGGCCGGGCCTTCCAGCTTGGGCTTGGGAAGGGCCGCCAAAACGCCCTGCATCTTGCGCTCGCGCTTGTCCACGACCCTCTTGCGCACGACCGGGTCGGTATAGACGTCGGAGATGGTCACGCCGTCCTCATCGTGCTCGTCGGTGGCCGAGACGTAAAGGTGGTTGGGAACCCCCGGAATGGCGCGGGGCGAGACGCCCGAGGGGGTGTCCTTGTAACGGTAGTAGCTTTGTCCCTTGCCGTCGTCCTCGAAGACCATCTCGCCACGGTCGATCTTGAACTCGCGGTCCAGGAAGGACGTTTCCAGGGTCATGTGGCCTTCGCTCATCAAGAGGTCGGAAAGGTAAAGGACCGGCATCTGGAACTTCTCGGCCAGGTTGAAGGCTTCTTCCATGCTGGTGTAGCAGTCGGCGATGGAGGCGGGCGCCATGATAATGCGCTGGAAATCACCTTGGGAGGCCCCGATGGCCTGGTTCAGGTCGCCCTGCTCCTGCTTGGTGGGAAGGCCCGTGGAGGGCCCGCCGCGCATGACGTTGATCATGACGACCGGGATTTCCATGATGGAGGCCATGCCGATGGCCTCGGTCATCAGGGCGAAACCGCCGCCCGAGGTGGCGCACATGGCGCGAACGCCCATCTGGGCCGCGCCGATGGTCATATTGGCCACGCCGATCTCATCCTCGACCTGGCGCACGCAGATGCCCAAAGAGGGCCCATGGGCCCCCATCCAGTGCAGCACGCCCGAGGCCGGGCTCATGGGATAAGCGCAGTAAACCTTGCAACCCGCGTTGGCGGCGCCCAGCGCGATCATGTTGTTGCCGTGCACCATGGCCAGCTTGGCGCCGGTCCGGCCAAGGGGGTTGGAAATCTTCTTATAAGTCTTCACCGCGAAGTCGTATCCGGCCTTGGCCGCGTCCACGTTGGCCTTGACCACTTGGGGCTTCTTTTTGAAGGTGTGCTCGAAAACGGAGGAGAGGGAGGCAAACTCCAGGCCCAACAAGCCGGTCAGGGCTCCCAGGCCCACGGTGTTTTGCATGATGGGAAGGGCGTCCTTGCCCGCCAGCTCGAAGACCGGCAGGGGGCAAAGCTGCACGCCCTCCGGAGCCTTGCCGGGTTTCACCTTGTCGCCGTTATAAATGCAAAGGCCTCCCGGGGCCAGTTCCTGCAGGTGGCGGTCCATGGAGTCCTGGTTGAGGGCGATCATGGCGCTCACCTGGTCGCTGACGTTGTTGACCATCTGGGTGGAGAGGCGAAGGCGGATCCAGGAATGGCCTCCGCGGATGAGGGATTGGTAGCTGGTATAAACATAAACGTGGAGACCCTGGCGGGCGCTGGTCAAGGCCAGGTTGTCCGCGGTGGAAGCGCCGCCATCACCGGCCGCGCCGCCGATGCCTACCATGATTTCATTTTCCATCGAAGCACTTCCTCCTAGAAAATAGTTTTGAGTTTGTTCAAAGGACCGGCGTAAAACCTGTTAAATGCTTGAAATCGTTAAAAGCCCCGATCAACGGCCAAAGGGGAAATCCACCGAGGGGATGGAGGCTAGGGGAAGCATAATACCTGTAAAAACCGCGATTTCGCAACTGTTTTACTTAATTTTGGCAAGAGCCCTGTTTCCAGTCCCCCCGGTGAAATTACAACCCATTGAGGGTCACGATAAAGATTACCACAATTTCAATTGTTGGAGCCCGGACCGCTCATCAGGGCGAAGGACTTGGGTTGAATCAACTTCATGGAAGGCGAATAAACCTCCATGGACACCAAGCCGATGCCCTTGGCGTAATAGTAAATGACCGTGTTGGAGGGCTTTCCCCCTTGGATCAGTTTTTCCGTCACCACCACGCAATCGGGGTAGGTTTTTTGGTAAACCTGGGCCTGGTCGAAGACGGCCTTGGACTTGTGCGCCGTCCCGTTGGCCTCGCTGACGGTCCAATAAGCCGCGCCGCTGGGAGTAGGGGGAAGTTTGAAGACGTAGTCGCCGGTGAAGGTTTCGGCGCCGCTGGCCGTGTGCTCCACCCTGTCGCCGTAAAGGGAATAGCGGCTGCGGGTTTTTTGACCGCCCTCGGTGGTCTCAAACACCGCGCGTACCGTGCCGTTCGCCATGCTCTTGGCACCCTCGCATTGGACGGTAAAGGTCCCCTGGGCGGTCTCCCCCGGGCCGGGCTTCAGGTATTCGTAGGTCCATTGGGCGCCTGGAGTGATGGGAAAATAATCGCTGAGCGTTCCCGCCTGCGGTGAACCTGCCTGCCCTGAGCTTGCCGGAAGGGTCGAACCCGCGGAAGTTTGCGTGGAAGCCGGTTCTTCGGCCGGGGGAGGCGCTTCCTGCGCGGCGCCCAGCGCCGGGGTTGGGGCCGCCGGTTGGGGCGTGGGAGTTGCCTCTTGAATTTCCGGCGCGGGGGTCTCGGTGGGCGGCACCGCCGTTGGAACCGGAGTGGGAGTCGCCCCAACCGGGGGGGGAGGCACCGTGGTTTCCTGGGCCTGGGCCCCCCCATTCGAAGGGCTCAAGGCGGGCGGGGCGGCCGCGTTTTCGGTTCCCGGTAAGGAAGGAACGCTTACGGGAGTCCATTGGCCGGGCGGAGGCGGAAGGGTGTTGTCCCCTTCGGGGAGGGGAATGACCGGTGGCGTGGGTTGTGAATCGGCCCACAAAGAGGAAGCCCAAAACAGGCATAAAGCCAAGGTTAAATATCTCTTCATGGAGAGCCTCCCGGCGATTTCGGATGAAGGACCGGATTCCATCACAAAAAACGACGGGGCAAATTATATCCCCCCTCGCTCCTGGATGGAAAGGGTCTTTCGCCCCTGGAAGTCCCGGAATGGGTTTAGAAATAAAACCTCGACCCCACGTCCCCATAAATCTGAAGGCTGATGCCGCCGCCGGAGAACCAAAGGGTGGGCACCACCTCCACGAAGATGTCCAGGGGCAGGGATCTCCTGCGGAAAAGATAATCGAGCCCGAGGGGCACGCAGCCGGCCACGGCCACCGCGCCGCCGCCCAAGGCCAGGTCGCCGCCAGCGCCAATGTAAAAGGGGAAAGCGCCCTGGGCGGGATGGATCAAATCGTAGTCGTGCCACAGGTATTGGAACTGAAGGACCGTTCCCCCGCCGTCCAGCTTGACCGCTCCCTGGAAGGCGTCCTTCTCGTCCATCCAATATTTACCCGTGACGCCCCAGTCGCCCGGGGCCCCGAGGACCAGCCCCAGGCCGAAATCGCCCCCGCCCGTGACCGGGCTTTCCGTTCCTTGGGCCTGGGAACCGGGGGACCCGGCTTCCAAACTTTCCTCGAACTTCTCCAGTTGGGGGTTGTCGGGGTGGATCCGGAGGCTTTGGTCAAAGGCCTGCCTGGCGGAAGACCGGTCGCCCAGGGCGTAATCGCAAAGCCCCAAGCCCTGGTAGGCCCGCCAATTGTTGGGGTCTTCCTGGATGGCGGCCTGGAAATACCGCGCGGCCTGGGCGTAATCCTGCTGGTTGTAAAGCCGCATCCCCGCCTGGTAGTACTCCCAGGAGGTGGCCGCGAGGGCAGCCGGGGCCAGGAGAAGGAAAAACAGCAGCCTCGCGGCTATCCGCCGGACCGAAAAATTTATTCCCATAGCCCGGTACTGGATCTAGGTGCCCGAACCGTTGTCCGGGGCCGGGGGGGCCGCGGTGCCGTCGGGCGGGTTGGATCCCGCCGCCGGGTCGCTCGGCGCCCCGCCGTCCTGTCCCGCTTGGGCCGCCTCATCCTCGTCATAGTTGCCGGGGCTGTAGGAATTCCCGCTGGCGTCGAACATGTCGAAGGACCCGTCGTTGAGCTTCAGCACGATCTCCAGGGGCCTGCCGCTGTTGGGGTCGGAAAAGGACACGCTTTCCACGCCCGAGGCCAGGTAAACCGGCTGGAAGGAGGGCGGGTTGGCCGTATCGTACAAAAAGGCGTCCTGGGTCTCGGGGGTTACCTTCACCAGCCGCGTCCCATCCGGGCTGGTGTAGGTCTGCATGTTCGGGACGTCCTCCGTGGTCACAACCACTTGGTCGTTAGCCGAGTTGCAGGGGATGTAATCCCCGTCGTTGTAGCAGTAAAGGTCGTCCACGTGGTAGGGGTCCTGCCACCACCAAAAGCCCTCGTTCCAGAAGCACCAGCGGTCGAAATCCGAGTCATACCACCACCAGCGGCCGCCGAAATAGCGGTTCCAGAAAAACTGGTCCCCCACGTACCATCCCCACCAGTGGTAACCCCAGTTGTCGATGTAATG
>JASHQZ010000052.1 GCA_030038835.1 candidate division FCPU426 bacterium | reverse complement strand
GGGGCCTTGTCCGGCTTGTGGGTGCCGGCGTCGTCCCGGTAAAAGGTGATGTCCATGGCGCCGAAGGGCACGGCGGTGCCTTCGATATTCTTGATCTTGGCGGCCAGCCGCTCGGCCAGGACGTCGCCCCGGGCCTTGATGCCCACCAAGACCAGGTCTTGCAGGCCCTTGTTGCGCTCGAGGATTTCGTGGGCGATCCGGGTAAGGGCGCGGTCCATGTCCCGGGATTCCATGATCACCGCCTTAATTTTGGGAGGCATAACCACCTCCCAAAATCAAGGCGAGTTTTGAGTTCTGAGTTTTGAGTTGAGAGTTATGGAACAAAAAAAATCCCGAATCGCCGTTTTCAGGCGTTCGGGACGCGGAGGTTTCACTTGTGAGCGCGCAGGCGCAGGCCATCGTCGGATCCTTCGGAGCCTCTCGGGACTCCGTTTAAAGGTCGAACAACTGGGGAAACTATACGTTATGGGTGAAGAACTGTCAAGGCGCGGAGGTTTACGGTAGTGTCTCAGTTTGGTTTTTCAGCAACGCCAACGGCACCCTCACCCTACCCTCTCCCCCAAGGGGCGAGGGTTTTGGCGAGGTTCCCCCTCTCCCTCAAGGGGAGAGGGGCGGGGTGAGGGTGGAAGAAGTTTTGGCATTTCAAACTGATACACCACCAGGTTTACATTTACATCGGCGGCAGCTTGGCGTCCAGGGCCGAAAGCAACTCCTTGATGTTGCGCTTGTTTTGGCCGAAGTCGCCCTTGCCCGTTTGGGATTGGGAAATGACTTCCAGTTTGGTGATCCCATCCAAACCCTGGACAATATAAATATTCACATCCTCGGTGTAGGGAATAATAGGCGCGGTGTGCGTGGCGTGGAGTCGGCCCTGGTTTTCCCGGTATTCCACCACTTTCCAGCGGGTCAGGGACGCCAGGATTTCCTGCACGGCCGCCGCCACCTCTTCCTTGGGTTTGCCGTATTTCCGGGGCCTAAAAAAGGGGTCCGGATTGCCCGGGGCGGTGACGTAGATGTTTTTTGTCAGCCATTCCTTGAGGCTCAAGGCTTACTCCTTGGAGTCCCGCGGGGCGGAAGGGGCTCCGCCCTCCAGGGCCGTCCGGATTTTCAGGGCGTGGCCGCTCATGCGGGAAAGGGCTTCGCTCATCCTGTCCGATTGTCCCGTCAAAACGCGCGTGGATTCAACCCCTTCCCGGAACGCCTCGATGACGTGGTCCGCGTCCCTGGCCAGCCTGAGGGAGGCCACCAAGGCCGTCAATCCTTCCCCATTCACCACCATCAGCCGCAGGGACTTGAGGCCCTCCATCCAGGCGGGGTTCCGGAGGCAGGCCTGGTAATGCTCCGGGTGGGTGAAATAAAGGAATCCCCCCGTGGCCGGGTTGCGGTTCAAGGCCTGGGTCATCCGCGCCAAAGCGGCCTTCATGCGCCCGTCGGAGAGGTCCTCCCGGCCCTCCACTTCCAGGCAGGGCATGTCCCCCATCGGGGTTATAAAATAAACCAAAGTGGATTCCTCGGCGTGGAATTCGGCCGGGTCCAGGTACATTCCCACCATCTCGGCCAATCCCTTCCCCAAACCCGCGGGCTTGGAGGCGGTCTCCAAGGACTCCCGCACCAGCTTGAGGTTCTTGACGCCTAAGGGCAGGCGCCCGGCCTCCAGGCGCAATTCCAGGAGTTCGTTTTGGGCCGTCCCCAGGGGCTGCTCCGCGGTTTGGGCGAATTGCTCCATCTTTTTCTGGGCCTCGGCCATCCATTGTTGGGCCAGGCGCAGGGCGGGCTGCGTGTCCTTCGCCCGGGCATGGGCCCTCTGGGAACGGCTGATGCGGTAGAAGCTGTAGGCCCCCGCCGACCAGATGAACAGGCCCGCCGCCGCCAGGATGATGAAAAAAGTTGGATTCATTGGAGCCTCCGAAAACGGGGGACATTATAGCCCGGCGCTTGGGATTTTTTCATGGTTCGGGGGGCGGCGATAGGGCCTGAACAAAATCAAATCTTTCTTTGTATCTTAGCGGCTTCGGGTTGGCTTTTGGTTTCAGAGGATTTCCTTGAGCCGTTCGGCGGGACGGGCCAGGATGGCCCTGCTCCCCTTCTCCACGATGGGGCGCTGCATCAGGTCCGGGTATTTCACCATGAGCTGAACGGCCTCGTCGTCGGAAACTTCCTTGCCGGCCAGTTTTAGCTTTTTGTAGATTTCTTCTTTCTTGCGGAACAATTCCGAAGCCTTGATGCCCATTTTCCGGACCAGTTCCTTCAGCTTGGCCTTGGACAGGGGTTCGAGGTAGTAATTCACCGCTTCCATTTCCACGCCGCTTTCCTTCAAGGCCTGGTAAACCTCGCGGCAGGTGGTGCAAGTGGGTTTCTGGTAAACCGTGATCTTCATAGGGATTGCCTCCCGGCTTTCAAAAAATCGTATTCAACCGCATGGGCGATTTTAGCCATCATTTCAACGGTTTCCAGCGGATAATCCCCGATGGCCGATTCCTCCGAGAGCATGACGGCGGTGGTGCCGTCCAAGATGGCGTTGGCCACGTCGCTGACCTCGGCGCGGGTGGGACGGACGTTGTGGACCATGGATTCCAGCATCTGGGTGGCGGTGATCACCGGCACGCCCTGGCGGCGAGCCTTTCGGATGATGGTCTTCTGGACCAGGGGCACTTCCTCCAGGGGAATTTGGACCCCCAGGTCGCCCCGCGCCACCATGACCCTGTCGGTGACCTTGAGGATCGAATCCAGGTTTTGGACCGCCTCCGCCCTTTCAATCTTGGCGATGGTTTGGATTTTTTTGCCCTTGGCGCGGGCATGGGCCTTGACCTTCTGGATGTCCTTCGCCGTCTCAATGAACGAAACCCCGAACAAGTCGATGCCGTGCTCCAGCCCGAAGTCCAGGAAGCGGAGGTCCTCGGGGGTGACCGGTTCCACGAACAGCTTGCCGTCAGGCAGGTTCAGTCCCTTGTACGAAAGCAGGCTCCCCCCGACCAGGACTTCGCACTTCACGGCCGAATGCCTTATCTCCTCCACGCGCAATTGGATGAAACCGTCGTTCAGGTAGATCAGGCACCCCTTTTTGACGCTTTGGGCCAGTTGGGGGTAATCCACGGGGATGCTGTCCTGGAAAACCCGCATGAGCTTGCGGCCGTTCAACCAAACCACGTGGCCCTGGCGTAAATACAGGGGTTCGTGCTTGAGCTTTCCCACGCGGATTTTGGGGCCCGGCAGGTCGATCAGGATGGGGCAGGAGACGCCGGTCCGGGCGGACGCTTCCCGGATATGCTTGATATCCGCGGCGTGTTGG
Organism: candidate division FCPU426 bacterium; assembly: GCA_030038835.1. GTDB lineage: Bacteria > Oederibacteriota > Muellerivitia > Muellerivitales > Muellerivitaceae > JAJPJW01. Next base: position 943 of record JASHQZ010000052.1, on the reverse strand, counting down.
GCCAGGGTGCCGTGGGCGAAATTGAGCCGGGCCATGCCCATGCCGGCCTTGAGCAATTGGGCGAGCTTTTCCCCGGACCGTGATGCCGGGCCGATGGTGCAGACGATTTTGGTCTTAAGGTGCTTGGGTTTCATTGAAATAATTTTTAATCGCTGTCATTGCGAGGAGTGGCCACCGAATAGGTGGGCGTTTACGACGAAGCAACCCCAGTTTAAAAAGGCGAAGCACCCTATTGGGGAAGCGGCATATTTAAACTAAGGTTGCTTCGTCCTTGGCGCTCGCTATTCACTCGCGCTCCTCGCAATGAAAATTATTTTTTCTTTGGAACGGGATAGCCCAATTGCTTTAAAAACTTTTCATCCTTGCGCCAGTCCTTCAGGACTCTCACCCAAAGTTCCAGGAAAACCTTCCGCTCCAACAGCTTTTCGATTTCTTCCCGCGCCGCCGACCCGATGGCCTTGAGCTGCCTTCCCTGGCTGCCGATCAGGATACCCTTCTGGCTGTCCTTTTCCACGTAAATCGTGGCCTGGATCACCACCGGTTGGGGCGGTTCTTTTTCCTCGAACTTCTCGATCACCACCGCCACCCCATAGGGGATTTCCTGTTTCAACTGCAGGAAACATTGCTCCCGGACCATCTCGGCGGAAAGTTCCCGCAGGGTCTTGTTGGTGAGCTCTTCCTCGGGAAACAAGGGCGGTTGATGGGGAAGGAATTTTTTTAACTGGCCTGTGACTTCCCCAACACCCTTGCCCCTCAAGGCCGAAACCCTAAATAGAAGCCAGCTTTCCCCGATTTCCGATTTAATTTTTCCGGACAACTCCTGTACCCGCCCTTCGGGGACCTGGTCGATCTTGTTGAGCAGGCAAAGCACGGGGTTTTTGTAAGCCTTCAACCATTCGGCCACCAGGTAATCCTCATCCGTCAGGCCTTCCTTGGCGTCGAT
>JASHQZ010000051.1 GCA_030038835.1 candidate division FCPU426 bacterium | reverse complement strand
GGTTAACACCTAGGACCCAGGCTGTTCAGCGGGGTGTTCACCCGGTTAACACCTAGGACCCAGGCTGTTCAGCGGGGTGTTCACCCGGTTAACACCTGGAACCCAGGGTGTTCGACGGGGTGTTCACCCGGTTAACACCTAGGACCCAGGGTGTTCGACGGGGTGTTTACCCGGTTAACACCTGGAACCCAGGGTGTTCGACGGGTGTTCACCCGGTTAACACCTAGGGCCCAGGGTGTTCAGCGGGGTGTTAATCAAGATGCAAGTGGTGAATGATTAGGGGTTCCCTTATTTGAATTAGCTGACTGTCAGCTAATGAAGGCCCTGGCCAAGGCCCTTTCTAGTTCCTCACCAAAATAAGCTTTCCCCGAGCCGCCATATTCCCATTCCTTATTACCGCGTAAAAGTAAAGCCCCGGCGTCACGGGTGCTCCCTGCGTGTTGGTCCCGTTCCAGTCGACCTCGCCCCCGGAAGAGCTCGCCTGAAAGACCAATTCCCCGGATAAGGTGTAATAGGAAACTTGGTCGCCCGGCTGGAGGCAGTCCATCTTCAGGACCCCTCCCACCGCGTATTTGGGGTTGAAGGGCACGGGCCAAACCTTGATCTCACAAACCGGCGTAGGGGTGAAGCTGTTGGTCGGCGTGGGGGTCAGGGTGGGCGTGGGGCTGGGGGTCAAGGTGGGCAGGCCTGTAAAAACCATGCCTCCGGGATAGCCATAGGCGTCCCTCGGACTGAACCCGTAGGATTCCACGCCGAAGGGTTGGGCCCCGGAAAGTTGGTGGTAGCCCGTGCCGATGGACACCTGGGCCGCCGAGTAGCCGCTGCCCCCCACGGCCGTGAAACTGGCCGCCGGGATGGGCGCTCCATCCAGTTGGATGGCCCCCGCCTCCCCGCTGGGCGCCGCCACATTCAAGTAATTGGAGCTAAAACCGGTGGTGGGGGCCGCCAATTGGTAGATGGTGCCGTAATCCGAGATGGGGGGCACGGTGATGTCGCAGGGGTCGCCGCTGGCCACGTTGTCGTAGGTATGGCTGTTGGAATAATGCATCACCAGGATGGGCGCGGTGGAGGTGATGTAGGAGGCGCTGGAAAGCATCTGCTCGTAAAACTGCCCCTGGTTCAAAGTGGCCACGGCGGCGCCGTTGACGCTGACCACCGTTCCATTGGCCGAGGAAAGGTACCGGAAAGTGTCCGAGCTGCGGGTGGCGAAGGGCACGGTCACGAAGGCCGTTCCCCAGGTGGTCAATGGGATTTCCTGTTCCAGCAGCATGTTGCAGGTCGTGTAGCTCACCGGCACGTCGGCGCAGGCGTTGGCCCCGAAAAGCGCCACGGGCACGTTGGAAGCCACCTGGGTACCCGTCAGGTCGCTGCCTAAAACGTCCCCCTGCAATTGGTAGGTTTCCCACTGGTTGAGGGCCACCGTGTAGGGCACGCCCGCCGGGTGGGACCCCACGGCCTGGGAAGGCGTGATGGTGACGCTGGTGGAGTTCTGGGAAGCCGCCACGGCGAACTCGGTGTCGCTGATGGTGGTCGTGGCGCCCTGGTTCACGTCCGCCGTATAACTGGCCACCCAATACTGGGCGCCGATGGCGCCCACGGGCAGGGCCAGGTACCCGTCCGTGGCGTATTGCTCGTATTCCAGCCCGAAGACGGTGATGTTGCTGTTGGCCGTGACGTGGATGCCCAGGTTCTGGACGCCGTCCGCGGCCGACAGCATGGCCGTTTCAGGCACCACCACGGTGACGGCGGAGTTGGGCCCGACCGAAAAGGCCTGGGCGAAGGAAAGCCCGGCGATGGAGACTTCACCCGAGGCGCCGCCCTGGGAAAGGATGAAAAGGTCCAGCGCCTGGGGTAAGGAAGGCACCAGGTACTGGGCAGGGAAGGTCAGCCAGAACTCGGTGCCTTGGCTGGAGACGGGGCCCGCCAGGGTTGCCCGGGGAAGCAGGAGGGCGGCGGACAGCCCCAGGGCCAAGGCGTAAACTTTGAGGAGCAGCTTCATCGGATTCCATCCGGGCCGACGCCCAAGGAGCGGGAATTAAAAAGGACCACCGGCGATCCGGCGGTCCTTCTCCAGGGAACTTTACCCCCACCCGGCCCGGTTTTCCAGGCCCGTTTACTTGAGGCTGGAAAGCCCTTTTTGCTTGATGAGCTTTTTCGCCAGCGCGGGGTTGTGCTTGAGGGCCGTATCCACGCACATCTTGGCCAGGCCCATTTCGTTCTCGCGGAACATGGTCACGGCTTCCTTCACGTAGAACTTCGCGCGGATATCCTTGGCCTTTTTCTTATCCACCGCCTTGCGTTTTTGGGCCAGTTCGATGGCCTTCTCCACGCCCGCGGCGTCCACGCGGCACTTGGTCTCGTAAAATTTCGACTTGCCCCCCTCCCGGCTTCGGGAAGCGGAACCCTGCGTGTGCTGGGGGATGCGGTAGTTCGTGGGGGTGAGGGGGGTGAAGGCGAACTCCGCGCCGCTGGCCGAGTAGCAAAGCCAGGCGTAATAGTCCTCGCTGGCCTTCTCCCCGGGGAAGGGGATGTCCCGGGCGATGCCCGTCAAGACCGAGGTGGTGGAGGTCAGGTTGGTGTAGCCCGCCTCGGTGCAGATCTCGATCCAGGCGTCCTTGCCCTGGGGAGGGTTGCTGTGGGACTCCAGTATTTCCACGATGGACTGGGAACACTTGGAATAGGGGGTGGGCTTGCCGTTCTCGTCGATCACGTTGAAGGTGCTGTAAACCACGCCGGCCTTGGGGTTGTTCTTGAAGATGCTGCGCACCACTTCCACGCGCCAGGGGTGGGTGAGGTCGTCGGCGTCGATGAAGACGATGAAGGGATATTTTTGCTCATAGGCGTATTTGATGCATTCGTTGCGGGCGTGGCCCGGGCCGTCCGAATGGGCCATGTAGATGACCTTGAGCTTGTCGCCGAAATCCGTTTCTAATTTCTTGAGGTAATCCTTGGCCTCGGCCGAGGGGGAATTCCCGTCCCCGATCAGGATCACCCAGTTGGGGTCGGTTTGGAGCTTGATCCTTTCCAGGGTTTCATCCAGCCATTTGCGTTCCATTTCCGAGCCCTGGCTCCAATGGGGGATGACGAAAGCCGCCGGACCGTCGAGGTTGAACTTTTCCATTTTCCACCTTTTCCTAACCCGGCCTGGCCGGAACCCAGGGAGAACCTATCCCAAAAATTTACCGGCGGAGCCAGGGTAATAGTGCCCGGTCCCTTAGCCCAAAAATCTTCCTTTTTTAGGGGATTTTATGAGCAAGGGATTGAAGGGTGACTGACGCGGGAAGAATTTTACCGGTTGGAAAGGCGGGAGGCCACATTAAAAACTAGCTCGCCGTTGACAGTTCACAGTCGACAGCCAGGCCGACAAGGCTAGATTTTAAGCCTTCCTGTGAACTGTCAGCTGTCAGCCGCAGCCTGAAGTTCAGCCTTTTTTGAAGGTGAGCCGCATGGAATTTTTGGGGGGATCGGAATCTTTTTTAGGCTTGTTGGGGAAGGCGGCCTTGAAGGCGGCTTCCTTTTGGAGCCTTTCTTCCTCCAGGGCCTTGATCTTCTCGAAATCGTACTTGTTCACCGCGGCGAACTTGAGGTCGCCCCGGAACATGGGCCGCTTGAGTTCC
>JASHQZ010000008.1 GCA_030038835.1 candidate division FCPU426 bacterium | reverse complement strand
TGGCCCCCGATGACGGCGGCCGTGACGTTCTGTACCGCCACGTCCGCGGCTTGCGCCAGGAAGGTCCGCATGCGGGCGGAATCCAGCACGCCCGCCTGTCCGATGACCCGGTGCTTGGGAAGGCCCGAGGCCTTATAGGCCACGGAACACATGGTGTCCAGCGGGTTGGTCACTACGATGAGGATCACATTGGGCGAGGAAGCCACTATTTTTTTAGTGACGTCGGCCACGATGCCCTGGTTGATGCTCACCAGGTCCTCCCGGCTCATGCCGGGCTTGCGGGGCACGCCCGCGGTGATCACGCAGAGGTCCGAGTCGGCCGTGGCCGCGTAGTCGGTGGTGCCGCTTAACCGCGCGTTGTAGCCCGAAATGGGGCCCACCTGGAGGATGTCCAAAGCCTTCCCGGCGGGCAGGTCCTTGGGGGGCATGGGGATGTCCACCAGGACGATGTCCCCCAAATCCCTCTCGGCCATCCAGGCGGCGCAAGAAGCGCCCACGTTTCCGGCACCCACCACGGTGATTTTCGGGCGATTAGCCATTGTTTCCTCCTCCGACTTTCATAAATCAAGGATTTTAAGCAGGCGGTAGTCTAGCGAAAGAGCACCCGAGTGTCTATGACGTGAGCCATTGCCCGCGATCCGGGGGCCTGAAAAAAGTTGATTTATCCCGGCGGCCTTATTAGTTTGTGCCATAGATTCTTTTACCCAGGCGAGGTTTTGCCCATGGCGGAAAAAACGTTGCAAAAAGGCTTTACCCTTTGGTTCACCGGCCTCTCAGGATCGGGCAAGTCCACCATCGCCGAGCGGGTGGCCTTGAAACTGGAACGCCGGGGAATCCCCGTGGAGATACTGGACGGGGACGTGGTGCGCACCCACCTTTCCAAGGGCCTGGGCTTCTCCCGCGAGGACCGGGACGAGAACATCAAGCGTGTGGGCTTCATATGCCAGCTTTTGACCCGCCACGGCGTGGCGGTCATCGCCTCGGTCATCTCGCCTTACCGGGAGGCCCGGGACTACAACCGGCAGAAGATCAAGAACTTCGTGGAGGTTTACACGCGCTGCCCCGTGGAGGTCTGTGAGGCGCGGGACCTGAAGGGCCTGTACCAAAAGGCGCGGTCCGGGGAAATCAAGGGGTTCACCGGCGTGGACGACCCCTATGAACCGCCCCTGAACCCCGAAGTCACCTGCAAGACGGACGTTGAGAGCGTCGAAGAAAGCGTGGAGAAGGTCCTCCGGAAGCTTGAGGATTTGGGATACCTTCCGGAATGAACGGTGTTTTGAATGGCCGTTAAATTCCCCCCCGCGTCCTTCCGCCTAAGGCAGTGTCTCCAGGAACACCCCGATGGGGCCGCCTTGGCTTTTTTTCTGGCGGTCACGCTTGTTCTTTTCCTGAAATACCTTGACCCCCGGACTTCCCAAGTCCTGTCCCGCCCCGGGGATATCTCCAACCAATTTATATGGTGGAGGGAGTTTGGTTTTGGGGAACTGAGGCAGGGCCACTTGGCCCTTTGGAACCCCCATCTTTTTTGCGGGGTCCCCTATTTCGCGGGATTCCAATCGGCCCTGCTCTATCCCTTCAACTGGATTTTTCCTTTCCTCCCCCTGGCTTTCGCCATGAACCTCAGCATGTCCCTGCACGTTTTCCTCGCGGGGTGGTTCACCTACCTGTGGGTGAGGAAAAGGGGCCATCATCCCGCCTCCGCCGTACTGGCGGCCTTGATTTACATGTTCAGCGGGGCTTTTTTCGTGAGGATCGTCGTGGGCCATTTGTCCAACCTTTGTTCCATGACGTGGATCCCCTTGGTCTTTTGGGCGCTGGAAGGCTGGAAGACCGAACGCAAATCCCGCTGGATTGCCTGGGGAGCTTTGGCCTTGGCCCTGCAGTTTTTATCCGGCCATATCCAATATGCCTACTACACCGCCGTGGCGGTGGCTTTTTACGCGGCCGTTCTTTTTTTCCGGGTGGACCGGAAGTTCCAATTCGTGGGCGGCGCCGCCGCGGCTTACGGGGCGGGGGCGCTCTTGGCGGCGGTCCAGCTTTTGGCCGGATGGGACGCGGTCAAGGAAAGCCTGCGGGCCGGGGGATTGGGCCTGGACCTGGCGAACATGGCGAACTTGGACCCGGAAAGGCTTTGCACCTTCCTCGTGCCTTATTTTTTCGGCGGGTGGCGCGACTATTGGGGCGGAGTGAATTATTGTGAGGGCCACCTTTTCGTGACCGTGACGGGGTTCATCCTGGCGCTGGGCGCCTGGAAGGCCGCCCAGGATCCGGAAAGAAAGATTTTCACCTGCCTGGCGATCGGGACGACCTTGCTCATGTTGGGCAAGCGCACCCCCCTCTTCGGGCTTTTCTACAAATTTTTCCCCCTTTTCGACCGCTTCCGGGGAGTGAGCAAATTCAACGCCCTCCTCGCCCTTTTCATCGCATTGCTGGCGGCGATGACCCATGACGCCCTCCTGAGGGAACCCGGGATCCTCCGGGGTTTTTTCAAACCCCTCCGGGCCGGGGGAGGGCTTTTCCTGATCGCGGCGGCCGTTTTTTTCCTGGCTCCGCGCGCGGGTGGCGCCCGGCTTTTCCGGCAATACCTCGTCCATGCCCCTTCCATGGCCTATCACCTGTTTTTAACCGGAATTTTCCTGGTGGCCCTGGCGTTTTTTTGCCGGCGGACCGCCGACCACCCCCGCCTCAAATGGGGTTTTCTCTTGTGGGTGGCCGCGGAATGCCTTTTTTTCGCTTACTCCAACCTTTACAGCTTTGACCTGAATGCCCTGCGCCGGCAGATCGCCCCCATCCAGGAAACCTACAACGAAGATCCGGGGGATTACCGGGTTTGCACCGAATCGGGGGATTACACCCTGGGGGCGCCGTCCGGCTTGGATGTTTGGGGAGATGACCCGATGATCCTGTCGCGCTTCGGATTATTCGTCGGGAAGGCCGTGAACCACGGCATGGATCATATTTTCGACGACATCAGCCGCGACGTCGCCCCGCCCCTCGGCTTATTGCGCCTCCGGTACGTTTTTTCGCAGGAGGGGGACAGCTTCGTCCGCCGGCGGACCGCCTATCCGGAAGCGCCCCGCGCCTTCCTCACGGGCCGTTGGGAAGTGATGAAGTGGGAGGATATCCTGAATAAAATCACGGAAAAGGGTTTTGACCCGGTCCGGGAGGTGCTTTTGGAAACCGACCCCGGCCTGGGACCGCCCTCCGGCGAAGTCCAGGGCCGTATTGTCCTGAAGGACCTGTCGACCGACCAAGTGGAGGTCACGGTGGACACCCCCCGACCCTCGGTGCTGGTGATCACCGACAACACCGGCCGCGGATGGAAGGCCCGGCCCTTAGAGGGATCGGACCAAAAGGTTTTTTCGATCCTTCCGGCTTATGGCTTTTTGAGGGCCGTGCCCCTCCTGGCCGGGCACCACCATTTCCTGATGGAATACCGGCCCGCGGCTTTCGTGGTGGGGGCATGGGTTTCCCTTTTTTCCTGGCTTGCCTTTTTCGGGTTTTGGGCGCTTCAGGGGCTCAAAATTAAAAGACGGGGCCATGCGAATATTTAAAGACTTTATTTCCCGACCAAGGAAGGAGGGAGGTTCCAACCCCCTTTTCTCTTTTGTGTTCCTTTATCCCGACTCAACGGCAACGGGTTTTTTAGCCGTCCTCACCCTGGGACTCTTGAACCGCTTCCTTTCGCCCTCGACCTCCCAGGTTCTCTCCCGCCCCGGCGAGGACCTGTACCGTCAGTTCATGGCATGGCGGGAGTTCGGCTTTGGGGAGCTCCGAAAGGGCCACTTGGCCCTCTGGAATCCCCACTTGTTCTGCGGGGCCCCGTTCTTCGGCGGGTTCCAATCGGCCCTTCTCTATCCCCCCAACTGGCTGTATATGGCCTTGCCCATGGCATTCGCCATGAACCTGTCCATGGCCCTCCACCTGTTCCTGGCGGGATGGTTCACCTATTTATGGGTCCGCAAACGGGGGAGCCATCCTGCCGCCGCCCTCCTGGCCGCCTGGATGTTCATGTTCAGCGGGTCTTTTTTCCTGCGGATCACGGTGGGAAACATTTCCAACCTTTGCACTATGGCGTGGATCCCCCTGATTTTCCTGGCAGTGGAGGGTTTCCGGCAGGAGCGGCGCTGGCGCTGGATTCTTTTAGGCGCCTTCGCCGTGGCCCTGCAGGTTTTCGCGGGGCATATCCAATATGTCTATTACACCGCCCTTTTTTTAACGGCCTATGTCGCGCTGGTTCTCCCGGGCGCCCGGGGCCGTTTGACCTTGGGGGCCGGTTTTTTCCTCATGTACGCCTTGGGCGGGTTGCTCTCGGCGGTCCAGCTATTGGCTGGCTGGGACGCGGCCGCGGAAAGCGTCCGCGCCAAGGGGCTGCCCCTGGAAGTCCTCTCCATGATGGACATGAACCCGGAGAGGTTGTGCTACCTCCTGATGCCCCGGTTTTTCGGAAGCTGGAACGACTATTGGGGCGGGGGGATTTATTGTGAAGGACACCCTTACGTGGGCGTGGTGGGATTCGTCCTGGCCCTTCACGCCTTGAAGACTTCCGCCCGCCCGGACAAGAAGGTGTTTGCCGGCATGGCCGCCTTCATCACCTTGCTGATGCTGGGGCTGCGGACGCCCCTTTTCGCCCTTTTTTGCAGGTTTGTCCCTTTTTTTTCCGACTTCAGGGCGGTGAGCCGGCTCAACATCCTGGTAACCGCCTGCCTGGGGGCGCTGGCGGCCATGGGTTTGGATGAGATCCTCAAGTCGCCCGGCGTTTTAAAAGGCCTGGCCAAGGCCATGGCCGGGGGGGGCGCCGTCTTCCTTGCGGCCGCGGCGGCTTTTTTCGCCGCGCCCCGGTTGGGGGGCGCCCGGCTTTTCCATCAATTCCTTCCCCATGCCGGCGGCATGGCGGCGAGCTTTTTGGGGTGCGGGATATTCCTGGCCGGGCTTTCCTTCTTGTCCCTCCTGGGCC
>JASHQZ010000050.1 GCA_030038835.1 candidate division FCPU426 bacterium | reverse complement strand
AAAATGGGCCTGGCCTACCGAATGTTTGACGATGATTTTGTCGTGGACTACGACTTGAATATCCCAACGGATGATCCCTATGTGATTAGCTGCCTGGGGGGTGAGTATTGGTATAAAAACACCCTGGTGGGCAGGTTCGGTTACCAGTTTGGCGGTACGATTGACCAAAACCAAGTGGGAGACGGCTGGGCGTCCGGCCTCTATTTGGGAGCGGGAGTGAAAGTCGCGGCTTTCCACGATTTTATCGGTTTTGATTACGCTTGGACCAATGACGGTTTCCTGGGCGCGAACCATCATTTTGGCCTTGATTTCTACTTTTAAGCCGTTTGGCCTCTCCTTTAGTTTTGACCTGTTCCATCGCCAAAGTTCCAACCCAATCGATTTCAGCGTCCAGTCAACTAGGGTAAAAATCAGCCAGATACCCTGGAAAATGCTGGCTTTACAACAAAATCCACGCGGAAGGGAATCAGCGGAGAAGATGCCGGATTATTGACTTTCCTTGCCGCTTTGTTAAAATCCCCCTGATTTTTTGATTTTCTCCCTTGAGGGTCCTATGAGCACCGAACAAGAAATTTTCGAGAAATGCGGAAGAACGTATAACGCCAACGACATCATCTTCCGTGAAGGCGACATGGGCAATGAAATGTTCATTATCCAATCGGGCAAGGTGAAAATAACCAAACAGCTCAAGGATGGGGTCGAAAAAACACTGGTGATCCTGGGCCCGGGCGATTTCTTCGGCGAAATGGCGGTTATCGACAAGGACGTGCGTTCGGCCAATGCGGTGGCCATCGAGCCTTCCCGCCTCATCGCGTTGGATGAGGAAGTCTTTGAGATGCATATGCAGACCAACCCCAAGATCGTCAAAAAAATCCTGAAAAACCTCACTTCCCGCCTCCGGGACGCCAACCAGCAAATCGCTAATTTGATGATCAAGGACGCCAACCGCCTGGTGGCCAACACCATCTTGCTGGTGGTTCACAAGCACGGGGAAGAAGGGCCCGGCGGCATCACCATGGACATCCCTTTTACGGTGATGGAACTGAGCAAGATGTGCGGTTTGGATATAATGAAGACCCAGGAGATCGTTGAAAAACTGGTGAAGGCGAAAGTGGTGACGATGTCCGGGGAAACTATCGTGGTCACGAGCCTGGATAACCTCGAGAGATTTATCAAGTTCCTGGAAATGAAGGAGCAGTTCGGGGAGTAATCCCGCCTGCGTCCCCACCTTTTTGTTCCGTCCATCACCGCTTTGGCGCAAACTCAAAAACTGGGAAAAAACGTGATACTGGCCGAGCTGACAGCCCCCATCCAAAACGACTTGAACCGCGTTGAGCAAACCATCGCGGAAACCCTCCGGTCGGACAACCTCTTCATCCAGCAAATGGTGGACTACCTGGCGGATTCCAGCGGAAAGCGCATCCGGCCCGCCTTGGCCATCCTGTCGGCCAAGTATTGCGGCAAGGTGACCGAGCAAACCATCGCCCTAGGCGCCGCATTGGAAATGATCCATGTGGCCACGCTCATCCATGACGACATCATCGACAATTCAGAAATCCGCCGGAAGCAAAAAACGCTTAATTTCAAGTGGGGAAACGAGATTTCAGTACTGATGGGTGATTATGTCTTCGCTTCTTCCTTCTATTTGATGGCCAAAAAGCTTCCCAAAGACGTTTTAAGCACCTTGGCGGATACCACCAACATTATCTGCCGGGGCGAAATTTCGGAAACCTTCCATCGCTTCAACGCCCAATTGACAGAAAACCAATACCTTCAGGTTATCGAGGAAAAGACAGCCAGTCTTTTCGCCGCCAGCTGCCGAACCGGCGTCATGCTGGCCGGGGGAGGCGACGAAACAGCCGAAAATCTCCACCATTTCGGCCTGGGGATCGGCATGGCCTTCCAAGTGATCGATGACACTTTGGATTTCGTGGGCCAGCAGTCCAAGGTGGGAAAGCCGGTCATGAGCGATTTTCGAGAAGGCAAATTGACTCTTCCGGTCATTCACTGCTTTAATTCGTCTTCCAAAGCCGAGCGGGAAAAGCTCACGGAGATAGTACTGGGAAAAGTGAAACAGGAATCCGACCTGGAGTTTTTGAATTTCCTCATTGAGAAATATAAGGCTATCGACTTCTCCATCCAGAAAGCTCGTTTTTTCGTGGAGAATGCCAAACGCTCGCTGTCCTCCCTGAGCAGCAATGGCGTCAAGGAAGAACTTCTTCAATTCGCGGACTTCTTGATCGACAGGGATTTTTAACGAGTCTGGAAGTCCTTTCGGCCCGTTTATTTCGCCGATGCTCCGGTGAAAACAAAGGCGGGCCGCGTTTGCTTCTTAGTTTTTCGTTGGCGCCTCTTAGTTCTTCCTTGAAATTTAATCTTCAGGCGTGTATAGATAGTCTGTTTTTCCACCCACCTGTTGAGAGAGGCTCATGCTCGAACAATACGGTTACGTGTTGGTTTTTCTCCTCGCTGGAATCTTTTTCATTCTTATGGCCTTCCTCACGGGATGGCTTCTCAGCCCCAACGGTTTGTTAGGCGTCAAATACAAATATAAAAAAGAAGTCATGGTGGACACCTACGAATGCGGGGTGGAAACTTACGGAACTTCCTGGATCCGTTTCAACGTTAGTTTTTACCTTTACGCCCTTCTATTTGTCATCTTCGACATCGAGACGGTTTTTCTTTACCCCTGGGCCGTTTCTTTCAAGCAGTTGGGGATGCCCGGCTTCTTGGAAATGTTCGTCTTTATCGCTATTTTATTAGTAGGGTTGGCTTATGCTTGGAAAAAGGAGGCCTTGAAATGGGAGTAGGATTGAAAGGTTTATCCAAGCCCGAAATCGAATTAATGGAAAGCGAAAGCAAGGTGCCGGGGCTTTGGACCCTGGAAAAGGCCGTGGGGTTTATTTTCCGCTGGGCACGGAAGAATTCCCTTTGGCCGCTGCAATTCGGCACGGCTTGCTGCGCCATTGAGATGATGGCCACGGCCGCGGGCCGGTATGATATCGCCCGTTTCGGGGCCGAGGTGTTCCGCCCCTCGCCACGGCAAGCGGACCTCATCATCGCGGCGGGAACCATCACGGAAAAAATGGGCTATGCCTTGAAGAGGCTTTACGAACAGATGCCCAAACCCAGCTGGGTGATCGCCATGGGCAGCTGCACCATTGCCGGCGGCCCTTATTACTACGACTCCTATACGGTGGTGAAGGGAATTGATTCCTTCGTGCCGGTGGATGTTTACGTTCCGGGTTGTCCTCCCAGGCCTGAATCCCTTCTCCACGGACTGATGGCCATCCAAAAGAAGATCGAGGACGAGCCCATCTTCCGCCGCCGCAGAAACACTTGAACCCGGCGTCAAATGTCGGGCTCGAATAGCTGGTTTGAGCCGTTGAAGCCTGAAACCTGCCTTTGAGGACACGATGACCAACGATGAGTTAAAATCGAAGATCGAATCGGATTTTAAGGACAAAATCCAGTCCGCCGTTCTTTCGGCCCAGAATGAAGTCATTGTGGCCGTGAAGCCCGAGGCTTACGTCGCCTTATGCCAGGAACTCAAGGAAAAGCCCGGCTACGATTTCCAGCATCTCTCCTGTCTGACCGCCGTGGATTATCCTAAGGAAAGCAAAATAACGGTTGTGTGCCATTTGTGGTCCTACCGCAAATGCCATCAGTTGACCCTCAAGCTGGACGTGGACCGGGTCAATCCCAAGGCCCCGACCCTGGAGAGGGTTTGGAAAAGCACAAATTGGTTCGAGAGGGAAGTGTTCGACCTTTATGGTGTCGTCTTTGAGGGCCATTCGGACCTGCGGCGGATCATGATGCCCGAGGATTACACCAAGTATCCTTTGAGGAAGGACTTCACGGATGACGGATTTATTATTAAGCCAAATTAAACCCGGCGGCGAGTCCCCCTTCGGGACTGACGAGTACGTGGTCAACATGGGTCCTCAGCATCCGGCCACCCACGGCGTCTTGCGCCTCGTGGTGAAGCTGGACGGGGAGACGGTTAAGGAAACCATGCCCGTTTTGGGCTATCTACACAGATCCATCGAAAAAATCTGTGAAAACCGGACTTACCCCCAATGCATCACCTACACCGACCGGGTGGATTACGTCTCCGCCATGAGCGTCAACCTGGCTTTCGCCCTGGCTACCGAGAGGCTGATGGGCCTGGAGGCCCCGCCGAGGGCCCAGTGGTTAAGGATGATTTTCGTGGAATTGCAGCGTCTGGCCAGCCATCTTTTGTGGATGGGTGCTTTTGCGGGGGACATCGGGGCCTTAACGCCCTTCCTTTATGGCTTAAGGGAACGCGAGAGGATCCTGGACCTTTTTGAGATGACCTGCGGCCAAAGGCTCACCTATAACTACATCCGGATCGGCGGTGTGATGATCGACATCCTTCCCGAGTTCGTGCCGAAATGCCGTGCTTTCCTTGATTATTTCGATCCGAAGATCCCCGAGTACGAGGAATTGCTGACCTACAATCCTATTTTCCTGGAGCGCACCAAGGGAGTGGGGGTGATTACGCCGGAAGTGGGGATCAACTGCGGCGTCTGCGGACCCTCCTTGAGGGGTTCGGGTGTTTCCTGCGATGTGCGCAAGCAACATCCCTATCTTTTTTATGACCAAGTCAAGTTTAACGAATGCCTTGAGAACGACGGCGACTGCTGGGCCCGTTATAAGGTCCGAATGAATGAAATGAGGGAAAGCGTCTCCATCATCCGCCAGTGCCTGGACCGCCTGGAACCGGGCCCGATTGAAACGAAGCTGCCCCCCATCTTGAAGGCGCCGCCGGCCAGCGAAATTTATTTCCGTATCGAGTCGTCCCGGGGCGAAATGGGCATCTACCTGGTGGGGGACGGAACCCCCAAACCCTACAAGGCCAAATTCCGCTGCGCCTCCTTCAGTAACACCTTTGTTTTGGACCAACTGACGAGGGGCTGGAAGGTGGCCGACATCATGGCCGTGCTGGGAAGCCTCGATATGATCGTGCCGGAAGTGGATCGATAGGTCGGCGTCAACTCTGACGTTTGATCATCCTGATTTGTCGTTAAAGAGGGATCATGATTTCGGGTGAAAAATTAGTCCAACTGGTTTCGAGCCTCTTGCAGCAGGTCTACGCCTTGCTGGACCTATCCGCCTACGCCGGAATCCTGGACCGGGTCGTTTGCGCGGTGGTCATGTTCGGCTTCGTGGCCGTATTCGTCATGTTCCTCGTCTGGATGGAGCGGAAGGTCTCGGCCCACATGCAAAGCCGCATCGGCCCGAACCGGGTGGGCCCCCTAGGCCTGTTGCAGACCCTGGCGGACGCCATCAAGCTGACCACCAAGGAGGACGTTCGTCCCGCCAAGCGAGACAAGATCCCCTATTTCATCGCGCCCATCCTGGCCTTCGTGGCCACTTTCATGGGCATGGTGGTGGTTCCCTTCGACAACAAGATGGTGGTGGCGGACTTGAATATCGGCGTCCTTTACATTATCGCCATCACCAGTTTTACCGTTATCGCCATCTTGTCGGCGGGCTGGAGCTCCAACAACAAATATTCCCTATTGGGAGGGTTTCGCTCGGCGGCCCAAATCGTGAGTTACGAGGTTCCCTTGGTACTTTCCTTGGTGCCGGTCATCATGATCACCGGCAAGCTGAATTTTAGCGGCATCGTGCAATACCAACAACAGGCGGGTTATTGGTTTGTGTTCCCGCAATTCGTGGCTTTCATCACTTTCATCGCCTCTGCCACGGCGGAAGCCAACCGGGCGCCCTTCGACATCCCCGAGGCCGAATCCGAATTGACCGGCGGGTTCCACACGGAATATTCGGGGGTGAAGTTCGCCATGTTTTTCCTGGGGGAATATGTGGCGGTGGTGGTTTCCTCCGCCGTGGCGGCGACCGTCTTTCTGGGCGGGTGGCTTCCGCCCTTACATTTCCTCGGCTTCATTCCCGGTTTCGTTTGGTTCATGTTGAAGGTTTTGCTGATCATTTACTTGATCATGGCCTTTCGATGGACCTTTCCGCGCCTGCGCGTGGACCAGCTGATGGACTTTGGCTGGAAGGTTTTGATCCCCGTCACTATTTTGAACATCCTTGTGACGGGTTTCGTGGTGCTTCTGTTCGGGAAGGGGGCCTAACGCCATGGGCACGATTCTTGGTTATTTTAGGAACATCCTGACGGGTTTTTGGAACCTCGTCCTGGGGCTTTCCGTCACTACCAAGTACCTTTTCAAGAAGACCAACACCCAGCAGTACCCCGAGGAGCGAATGCCCCTTCCGGCCCGCAGCCGCAGCATGATCAAGCTTATTTACGACGGGGAAAAGGACCAGTTCAACTGCGTGGCCTGCATGATGTGCGCCAAGGCCTGCCCCAACAGCTGCATCAAGCTGGAGGGCGTCAGGGGACCGGACGGCAAGCGCCGAATGACCACCTTTAAGCTGGATTTTTCAACCTGCATCTTTTGCGGGTATTGCGTGGAAGCCTGCGGTTTCGACGCCCTGACCTTCGTGTCCGAGGAATACGAGAATTCCGTTTACAAGCGGGGAAGCCTGCTGCAGGACGAACAGGCTATGAAATGGGTGAGGCCCCCCCATTTGGCGCCTAAGCCCGAGGAGCCAGCCGCCACGGCGGCAGGAGCCCAGGCATGAGCCGATTCTTGATTTTAAAAAAAATGAAACTGGGTTCGGTGCTATACCGACCCCTTTATTTCGGCTTTTTGAAAGGCGGGTCGGCATGACCCAAGCCCTTTTTTACATCCTGGCCGGCGTCATAGTGGCCTCGGCCTTCTTGGTGGTGACCGTTCGCAACCTTTTCCACTGCGCCTTGGCTCTGGCCCTGACCATGTTCGGTGTTTCAGGCGTCTATCTGTACCTTGGCTGGGAATTCCTGGCGGCCGTTCAGGTTTTGATCTACGTTGGCGCGGTGACTGTCCTTATCATTTTCGGCATCATGCTGACCCGGCAAGTCATGGATGACCATGCGCGCGTGATGAACAACCAGATTTTAGTTTCTTTGCTCGCGGCGGGGGCCGTGGCGCTGGTCTTGTTCCTGGTAATTTGCCATTCGGATTTCCAGTACAGCAACCACCCCGCCCTGGCTGCAACCCCTACTTTGACAGCACCGACTTATGCGGACGAGGTGTCTTCCCTGGCCATGGGGCTTTTGAACCCCCAAAACGGCTTCGCGTTCGCTTTTGAGTTCGTCTCCATTCTCCTGCTCTCTGCTCTTATTGGCGCGGTAGTGGTGGCCCGAAAGGATCCAGCATGACCATGAACGATGTGCCTGTCGTTGACTTTCTTTATTTGGCCGCCATCCTTTTCGGTATTGGAGTTTTCGGGGTTTTGGCCCGTAAAAACGCCATTTCGGTCCTGATGGGCATCGAACTGATGCTCAACGCTGTGAACATCAATTACCTGGCCTTCGCCAAATATTGGGGCAACGGGAACCTGACCGGCCCGGTATTCGCCGTTTTCGTCATCACCATTGCCGCAGCCGAGGCGGCCGTGGCCCTGGCCATCGTCATCTCCATCTACCGTCAATTGAAGAGCGCCAACGTGGATGAAGCCCATTCCCTGCGCGGATAAGATGCCGTCCAGCCTTTTGAAGCCTCTGCCGTCCCGCTGACCGTGCCGAACCGCCGTATGCCGGAGCCGTGATCTCAGGATGAGGGGCAGGTATGATCCAAACTTCGTGGCTGATACCCGTGATGCCGGCGCTCGCCTACGCCGTGATCGTCCTCTTTACCCGCCGCTCCAAGGCGCTCTCCGCGGGCATTTCCATCCTCACCATGGCCTCTTGTTTCTTCCTTTCCATTGGTGTCTTCCGGGAACTGGTTCTACTGGAACCTTCCGCCCGGACTATTTCCTTCAGCTGGGCTTGGCTCCAAATCC
>JASHQZ010000049.1 GCA_030038835.1 candidate division FCPU426 bacterium | reverse complement strand
AAATTCTGGTTTACCTTAACTTGTTTTGACAGGCAAATTATTTTCACTCCAAATTCGAAGCTTTTCGACTGAATGGGGTTGTTTTTCAATGGCATTTTTTAAGCCTTTAAAATTTTCGCGAAGCGGAAATCATCCACAATTTAAAATTAAAAATTCAAAATTTAAAATGGCTGTTAGAGGACTTTAGTGGCCAAAGCGGCCAAAGATGACCTTTCGCTCTTGGACAGCGTGATGTGCCCGAACAGCTCCTGGCCCTTGAACCGCTCGGCTAGGTATACGATGCCGTTGGAGGAGGCATCCAGGTAGGGGTTGTCGATCTGGTAGGGGTCGCCGGTGAGGATGATCTTGGTGCCCACCCCGGCCCGGGAAACGATGGTCTTGATCTCATGGGGAGTCAGGTTTTGGGCCTCGTCCACGATCATGAACTGTTTGGGGATGGACCGCCCCCGGATGTAGGTGAGGGCCTCCATTTCCAGCTTGTGGGAATCCAGGAGGTACTGCACCTTGTCGTCCACGTCCTCCGCGTCGTTTTGCAGGTGGCCCTTGTCCAGGATGAATTCCAGGTTGTCGAAAATGGGTTGCATCCAATTCATCAGTTTTTCGTCCTTGGTGCCGGGGAGATAACCGATGTCCTTGCCCAGCGGCACGATGGGCCGGGAAACCAACACCCTCCTGTACTTTTTTTCGTCCAGGGTCTTCAAAAGGCCGGCGGCCAGGGCCAAAAGCGTCTTTCCCGTGCCGGCCGAGCCCACCAGGGTGACCATGGAAATCCGGTCGTTTAAAAGCAGGTTCAGCGCGAAATGCTGTTCCCGGTTGAGGGCCTTAATGCCCCAGGCTTCCGGGTCCTTGAACCAGAGGGATTGGACTTCCTTGAGGCCCGCGCGGTAGATGCCCAAGGCCGACTTGCCGTCGTGGATGTCGCTTTTCAGGAGCAAAAATTCATTCTCATAGAGCACCCTTTCGCCGTAGTCCTTGAGCGAAAGCTTGCCCGTCTTGTAGAACTCGTCGATCTGGGCGTCCGCGACGGTGACCGTGGCCCAACCGGAATAAAGCTCGTCGATGTTGACCTTGTTGGTTTCGTAATCCTCGGCGATCACCCCCAAAGCGTCGGCCTTGATGCGGACGTTGATGTCCTTGGTGATGAATTTCACGTTCTCGCCCTTTTCCTTGAGCATCAGGGCGATGCCGATGATGTTGTTGTCGATCTTCATGTGGGACAGGGCCGCGGGCAAGTGGCCGTTGGGCGTGCTGATGTCCACCCTCAAGGTTCCCCCGTTGGGCAGCGGCACCCCCTCCTGCAGGTTGCCTTTTTCCCTCAAGGTGTCCAGGGTCCGGGCCACCTCGCGGGCGTTGCGGCCCCGCTCATCGTCGTATTTCTTGAAGGTGTCCAGTTCCTCAATGACGCCCAGGGGAATGACCACGGTGTTGTCCTCGAAAGTTTCCAAGGCGTGGGGGTTATGGATCAGGACGTTGGTATCCAGGATGAATGTTTTCTTCATGTGTTTGTTGATCCTAGTCGTTATTTAATCAAAATAATTTCCGGCCTGTTTTTGGCTGAAAAATCCATGATTCATAATTCAAAATTAAGAATTCAAAATTCGCCTTCAGGCTTGTGCCTCCGGAACGGCGAAATGGGGCTTCAACAAGTGAAACAATGACTGGGCAAGATGCCAGGCGCACTGGAAAGTCTCGGAAAAAGCTTGCGGCAGCGGCAGGGTTTGGGGAAAGACGAAGGAGAACAGGAACATTAAAACCATCATATTTCCCGCAAAAATGAAAATCAAGGAGAACACCACCCCGCCCTCTTTCAGGTCCGGTTGGTGGTGGGACAACGACCAGGCCGTGAGCGCCAAATGGAAGGCGTAGGTGAAACCGATCAGCCCAAGGAAATAAATTTTAAACGATTCGGCCGCGACGGCATAGACCGCCAGTGTAATAGCTGTGTAAAAAGGAAAAATGTAGGGAGCCAAACTGATAAAGACGTGGGATCGGTTGACCACCGTCGTCCCACCCGAGGTCGAGGCTTGGATGGAAGTGACTTTGCCGCCCATCAGCATGGCGGCCAGGGCGTGGGTCAGCTCATGGGCCATGACGTGGCTGAGGACGGGTTTGTAAAGCAGGAAATGGACGAGAAAATAGGCGGCGAAACAGGCGAGAAAAACAACCCCCTCTTTGGAAAACCAAGGCGCGTGCCACAAGGCGGGGCCCATGACGCAAAGGATGGCGGTCGAGAACCATAAGAGAAGGACGCCAAAAAAGATTCTCAAAAGGAATGCGGTTAAGTGTTTCGTGATTTTCAATGTTCCTTGACCTGATCCGGCAATTATACAGGCTGTTTCAGGTGCCAGGCCTTGGGTTTGGTGAAAGCCTTGATGCCGTAATGCGAAAGCACGGTGCCGGCGCCCGAACCCTTTCTTCCGGACCAGGGCAGGCGGGGACTCACCCTGTCGCAGCAGTTCCAATAGGCTGATCCCGCATCCACGCGGGCCAACAACCGCTCGGCCCGGGCCTGGTCCTTGGCATAAACTCCGGCGGTCAGCCCGTAAACCGTATCTTTCATCAAGGCCACGGCCTCCTCATCCCCGGAAACCTCCTGGATGCCAATGATGGGCCCGAAGCTTTCCTCGCGCATCAGTTCCATCTTATGGTTCACGTTGGAAAAAGCCGTCGGCTCGAAAAAAAAACCGGGACCCGGCATGCGCTTACCGCCGCAATGCAGCTTGGCCCCTTGGGCCAGGGCGTCATCGGCCTGGCGCTGCAGGGTTTCCAGCTGGGCCGGACGGGTAATGGCGCCGATATAGGTCTTTTCGTCGCGCGGGTTTCCGACCGGGTAACCTTTGACCTCGGCCGTAAAAGCCTCCAGGAAGGGTTCGTGGATTTTGGAATGAACGTAAATGCGCTCCACCGAGCAACAGCTTTGGCCGGTATTATAAAAGGCGCCATCGGCCAGGCTGACGGCGGCATGATGAATATCCACGTCGTCGCAGACATAGGCCGGGTCCTTGCCGCCAAGCTCCAGCTGGATTTTGATCATGCGGCGCGATACGGCCTCGGCTACCTTCTTTCCCGTGGAATTGGAACCCGTGAAAAAGACCCCATCGATATCCTGTTCCAGCAGGGCCGCCCCGGCGGCCCCCCCACCCACGATCGGATGGAAGATTTCCTCGGGAACACCAGCCTCGTAAAGCAGATCCGCGATATGGAGGCCGGTGAGGGTGGCGAACTCGGAAGGCTTGTAAAGCACCGCGTTTCCCGCCAAAAGGGCTGGCACGAACACATTGGAACCCACGAAATAGGGATAGTTCCACGCCGATATATTGGCCACCAGCCCCAACGGTTCATGCTGGATCTTTTCGGTCATGCCCTGGTCCGAAAAAACTGTTTCCTCCGCCAGTTCAGAAGCCGTGTTTTGCAGGAAAAAATCCAACCTTGCCAGTAAACCCCTTATTTCATTGCGGGATTGGGTGATGGGCTTTCCCACCTCATCCGTCAGGGTCAGGGCCAGGGCCTCGCCTTTGAGCACAACCAATTCCCGGAATTTTTGAAGGATGGCGATGCGCTCTGAAATGGGTTTGGAGGCCCAACCGGGTTGGGCTTTCCGGGCCGCTTGGGCCTCCTTGGCGATATCGGCCGGGCTGTCCTCCGGCATTTCTTTGAGGAGTTCCCCATTGGCGGGGTTGATAATTTTAAGAGTCACTTTTTGCCTTTTTGTCATCGCGAGGAGCCGCCCCAATCGGGGCGATTGGCGACGTGGCGATCCCAGTTAGTCTTTCGGTAGAAAGTATTTTCAACTGAGGTTGCTTCGTCATTATCGTCCGCCTATTCGGCGGACATTCCTCGCAATGACAGCGGTTTAAGTTTTATTTTTTTCAGAAGCCTTTAAAAATTCCCTCAGAAAAACCCGGCCATCATAGAGCGAAGAATCTTTCGGGTCCTGGAACTCCGGGTGCCATTGGACGGCCAAACAATAGGGGCCCTCTTCAGCGCGGATGGCTTCCACCAGGTTATCCGGCTGGGACCAAGCCACGGCCATAAGGTTTTTTCCCAGGTCTTTGATGGCCTGATGGTGGATGCTGTTGACCCGCGTCATAGTGCCTCTTAAAAGTTTCAACTCATGGAAATTCCGGTCGTAAATGTCCCAATTGCGGTGCTCCACCACGGTTGGAACCTGGGTTTTGATGTCCTGGTAAAGGGTCCCTCCAAAAGCCACGTTCATCAGCTGGGCTCCCCGGCAAATGCCCAGCACGGGTTTTTCCCGCTTTCGAAATTCATTCAAAAGGGCAATTTCATATTGGTCGCGCATATGGTCGCCTTCCCACTCCGGTTTCAAAGGCGTTTCCCCATAACTTTTGGGCGAAACATCCGAACCGCCTTGCAGGACCAAACCGTCGAGTTCGGAAGCCAGGTCGGCCAGGGTTACCGGCGAATCCGGCGCGGGGGATGGGATCATATAAACCAAGGCGTCCTCGGCCATCACCCAGCGCGCGAGCGACTGTTCCAGGTAAAGAAGGGTCTTGCCCTTGAAGAGGGGCCTCATAGGGTCGGCGTGGAAAAAGCAGGCCGATAGGCCGATTTTCAATTTCATACCAGGGCCTCGGTAAAAATGGCCTCAAAATCGGCCTGGGTGCAGGGGCGGGGATTGTTGAGGTGGCAGGAATCCTGGAAGGCCAATTCCGAAAGCCGTTTGACGTCCCCGGCTTGGATTGCGCTTTGGGAAAGCCCCGCCGGGATGCCGATCCGTTTCTTCAAGTCCTTAAGCCAGTCCAAAAAAGCTTCCGGGGTTTCCTCCTCCAGGCCCGCGGCCTGCGCCAGGGCGCGGAACCTTTCGGGCACCACGCTGGCGTTGAAAGGCAGGGCATGGTCGATCATGATGCCGTTGGTCAGGCCATGGTGCATATCCTTGAAGGTGGACAGGGCATGGGCGCAGGAATGGACCAGACCCAGTCCCTTCTGGAAGGCGATGGCTCCCATCATGGAGGCCATCATCATGGAACCCCGGGCTTCGATATCCCCCGGTCTTTCCACGCAAGCCGGCAGGTTCTTGGCGGCCAGTTTGAGGCCCTCGAGGGCCACCCCGTCGCAAATGGGGTGGTAATCCTTGGCCAGGTAGGATTCCACGCAATGGGTCAGGGCGTCCATGCCCGTGGCAGCCGTTACAGGCGCGGGAAGGCCCAGTGTCAGCTCCGGATCGGCGAAAACTGCCCTGGCCAGGAGCTTGGGGTCGAAGATGATTTTCTTCAAATGGGTGGCGTCGTCCGAGATGACCGAACTGCGGCCCACCTCGCTGCCCGTGCCTGAGGTGGTGGGCAGGGCCACCCAATAGGGGATTTCGTACTTGAACGGCAGGGCCCCGGGCTTCCCGTCCTCGTAATCAAACAGGTCGCCGGGATGGTTCACCATCAGGGCGATGGCCTTGCAAACGTCCAGGGCCGCGCCGCCCCCCAGCCCGACTAGGCAGTCAGCCTGGTGCGCCCGGTAGGCCTTCAATCCCTCTAAGACCTGGGATTTTACCGGGTTTCCCCAGATGCCCGAAAAGGTGCCGGGTTCCAGCCCGCCGACTTCGAGGGACCGCAGGACTTCCGTAAAAACCGGAAGGGCCGCCAGGCCCTTGTCGCTCACCAACAGGGGGCGCTGGAGACCCCGGTCCTTGAGGAATCCAGCG
>JASHQZ010000048.1 GCA_030038835.1 candidate division FCPU426 bacterium | reverse complement strand
AATCAACCCGCTGCCCCCTCATCGCAACAGGCGCCGGCCGACAGGGTAACTCGTCAAAATCGGGCGTTTCCTTTTCAGCGAGCATTTCAGACCCGACCTGCGAGGACACCGGAACCATTAAGCCGGTTGAAGCCATTGGATTTTTTACCTTTTCCACTTTACACCCTTTACCCAAAAATGACGCCTTGGTCCTACCGCCGTTGGACCCCCCTTGGCCGTACGGCTGAAACGCCAATTAAATCACCAAAAATGGTCTTTATAGACGTTAAATATCATCATAATTAAAACGTATTTTTGACCCAGGAGGCGTTCGTGAGAACGGCCATGGCCATTCCCCCCCCACTGGAACCCGCCTATCGCGAATGCCAAAAACAGGCGTTCGGCCATTATGAGAATTTCCCTGTGGCGTCCCTGCTTTTGCCCAAAGCCTCCCGCCCCCACGTGGCGGCCCTTTACGCTTTCGCCCGCACCGCTGACGACTACGCGGATGAGGAGCGTTACGAGGGAAAACGCCTCACTCTCCTTTCCCGCTGGGAAAATGACTTGAAATCCGCCCTCAAAAACAAGAAAGCCCCCCTGATTCACCAAGCCTTCGCCCACACCCTCAAGGTTATCCACATATCCCCAACCCTTCCTTTCCAACTTTTAAAAGCTTTCCGTATGGACGTAGTCCGTCACCGTTACTCCACTTGGAACTCCCTGCTTTATTACTGCCGCCACAGCGCCAATCCCGTGGGCCGGATGGTGCTGTTGATTTCCGGAATTCGGGACGAAAAACTCCACCACTATTCGGACTTTATCTGCAGCGGCCTCCAGCTCGTCAACTTTTGGCAGGACACGGCCATCGACCTGAAGCGCGGCCGGATTTATTACCCCTTGAAGGAGTTGAAAAAATCCGGCGTGGGGGAAAAGGACCTCTTGGCCTTGAAGGATTCACCCCAAGTTCGGAGGCTCGTCCAAAACGCCGTGGATTTCACGGAAAGTTATTTCCGCGGGGGCCTGCCCTTGCTGGACGCCGTTTCCGGGAGGCTCAAGCTGGAGTTAAAGGCCACCTGCCTGGGCGGCCTGGGAATCCTCAGGAAAATCCGTCGGATGGACTACAATGTGCTGCAACACCGTCCGGTGTGGAGCGCCGGGGACAAGGCAGCCCTCACCTGGAAAGCCCTCTTTTTCCCCTCCCCGAAATGAATCGAGGTTGGCTTGGATTCGCGAAAAGGCTCGCTGGAAAACAAGACCAGTTTCTACTATCCCCTCCTGCTGCTTCCGCCCGGGAAGCGGGAAGCCATGGAGGCCCTCTACCGCTTCTGCTGGGAGGCGGATGAGATCGCCGACGGCGCGGGTTCCACCGCCCAAAAGCGAAGCAAGCTTGCCCGGTTCCGGCGAAACCTCCATCGGGCCTTCCAAAACCGGTCGAAAGATCCCCTCTTTCAAAAGTTCCAAACCCTCATCCCCGCCTTCCGGCTGTCCCGGGAGCCCCTGGAGCGGGTCCTCCAAGGCGTGGAGAGGGATTTGAGGCCCATCCGCTTCAAGAGCTTCGCCGAACTCCACCCCTACGCCCTTAAGGTCGCCGGCGGTCCCGGCCTGGCCTGCATGGAAATCTTCGGATTCAAGGACCCTGCCCACCGGCGCTACGCGGAAAACCTGGGCGTTTTTCTCCAATTGGTGAATGTGATCCGGGACTTCCGGGAGGATCAGGGCATGGGCCGCCAATATTTGCCCGCCGAGGATTTCAAGCGCTTCCATCTCGACCCATCGCGCATCGGCGGAACGGATTCCCAATGGAAACCCTTCGTGGAATTCCAGTTGGACCGGGCCTGGGGCTTCCTGGAAAAAGCCCGGAAGTCGCTCAGCCTCCGCCAAAGGGCCGAGCTGGCGACGGCCGAAGCCATCGCGGCGGTTTACGTGAAGTTGTACCAGAAGCTGAGGGCCCATCCCGCCCGCATCCTCAAGGGTAGGACACGCCTTTCCAAGATGGACAAGCTGGTTTCGGTCTTGGGCGCGGTGGGAAGGTGCTGGATTTGGAAATGGACCGCGAAAAATCCTTAAAGAGTTTTGAGTGTTGAGTTAATGTTATTTTCCGCCCGAATTTCGGTCGGAAAATCTCAACAATTAAAAACTTAAAATTAAAAGTTCATAATTTGTTTTGAGGTCATAGATGCCCAAAGTGATCGTGGTCGGGGGAGGATACGCGGGGGTGGCGGCGGCCACGGCCCTGGCCGAGTCGGGTATTACCGTCGAACTCCTGGAATCGCGCGGCGCCTTGGGGGGGCGGGCTTATTCCATCCCTTCCTCGGAGGCTTTTCCCGCGCCGGTGGATAACGGCCCCCATCTTTTCATGGGCTGCTACGCCGAAACCTTCCGCCTGCTGGAACGCATCGGGGGGGCCGATGCGTTCCACTGGATGGATCCCCTCGCCCTTTCCTGGCTGACCCCGGGCGGGAAGAAAGTTTCCTTAAACTGCGCGCCGCTGCCCGCGCCCTTTCACCTGGCCTGGGGCCTGCTCGCTTCCAACGCCTTTCCTTTTAAGGAAAAAATTTTGATGGCCAAGGCCCTCTCGGCCTTCTCGAAAAAACCCTTCCGGCCGCCGCCGGGCGTTGAAACCGTGGCCCAGTTCCTGGACGCGACCGCCCAAGGCCCCTTTTCCCGCGAGCGGTTTTGGGGCCCGCTTTGCGACAGCGTCATGAACGTCCCCCCGGCCGTGGCGCCCCTTTCGGGCTTGGGGGAGGTCCTTCGCCGGATCTTCTTCGGAAGCCGCCGGGACAGCGCCATGGGCGTGGCCCGGCTCGCCTTGGGCGGATTGGTTTCGGGAAAAGCCTGCCGTTACTTGGAGGAAAAGGGGAGCCGGGTCTTGTTGCATGAGGGGGTCCAGGGACTCGCTTTGGGCGAGGAAACCTTCGAGGTCAAAGCCCGCTCCGGCGCGGTTTACACCGGCGACGCCCTGGTCCTGGCCGTGCCCCCCTCCTCCCTTTCCGCTCTTTGGCCCGCCGGCACCTGGGACGTCGCCGCCCATTTTCCCCAAATGGGCAAGTCCTCCATCGTTTCCGTCCACGTCATCCTGTCCAAGCCGGTGATGGGGGAACACCTCCTGGGCCTCTCCGGCGCGAGGTTCGAGTGGGTCTTCAACCGCAACGCAAATTGGAACTGGCCTCATTTGGACATTATCGAACGCCGTAACCCTAGGGGAGCATCCCCCTATGTTCCCCCTCCGTTAACGACCACTGGAGTTCACCCAACAACCTCCCATGCTCAATACCTTAGCTTCACAGCCAGCGCGGCGGACGACCTGGCCCGGAGAAAGGACCCCGAACTGCTTTCCCTGGCCTTGAAGGAACTCACGGACCGCTGCCCCGGGGCCCGGGAAACCGGGGTGCTTCACTCCAAGGTCACCCGCGAAATGGCCGCCACCTTTGTTTGGAGCAAGGAAACGGACCGCCTCCGCCCGCCCTGTGAGACGC
>JASHQZ010000047.1 GCA_030038835.1 candidate division FCPU426 bacterium | reverse complement strand
TGTCGGAAAGCCTGACGGTCCTTCGGCATTCGCTTCCTTTCGCCTCGTTCGGGGCGTTCCAGCAGCTTTATTACCGCGTGGATTCGGTCATCTTGAAAAGCCTCTCGGGCAACGAGGCGGTGGGCTACTATGACGCGGCCTCCAAAATCCTTTTCGTGGTCCTGACCCTTTCCCAAATTTACGGCATGGCGGTATTCTCGGTTTTTTCCTCGCTCCAGGACGACCGCGAAGAATTCGACCGGTTAGCCGTCCGCTCCCTGAAGTTCCTCTTCCTGCTGTCGGCGCCCATCACGGTGGGAGGGTGCCTGCTGGCCGGGCCGCTGACCGGGCTGATATCGGGGAAAAATTACCTTCCTTCCGGCCCGCTTTTCGCCGTTTTGGCCCTGTCCATCTTCCCTTATTTCGTCTCCAACCTTTACTCCACCCTCCTGGCGGTTAAGAGCGCGAAACGCCTGAATCTCCAATTCCTTTTCCTCTTCGTACTCAACGTCGTTTTAAACTTCATCCTCGTCCCGAGGATCGGGACGGTGGGCGCCTCCTGGGCCACGGTGACCTGTGAGTTTTTCGGGCTGGCGCTCGGTTATTGGCTGGCTTTGCCTTATTTACGGGTCCGGGATTGGCCGTCCCTGGCCCGCCCCGCCCTGGCCTCGATCCTGGCTTCCGCCCTGATGGGAGCGGGTATTTGGTTTTCGCCCCACCTTTACTGGCTCATCCTGGGGCCAGTGGTTTATGGCATTGGGATTTTTATTTTCAGGGGATTAAATCGGGAAGACTGGGCGAGTTTAAAGTCGGCTTTCAGGTTATCAAGTTGATACCACTAAGAATTTCCGCTTTTTAGGTTAATTTTTTTGTAAGGAATCCATCGAAAAACTTCGTCATCTTGAGGGCTGCCGTCCATTTGGTAGTCATTTCCCGCGAAACTGATTTTTTTCTCAAGGGGGTCTGTCTTCATTTCGATGAGGGCGATTCTATCCGCCTGAGAAACCAGCGGGACATATTCCGGAAAACGGTCGTTGAAATCCCGCCCCGCCACAATGATTTGCTCGTCGGTCAGGGCGTCGATGATGTAAGCATGCCCCCAATGGGCCAAACCCCGGTTAAGGCCCTCTTCCTTCATGCCTTGGATGACCCACCGGATTTCCCGGAGTTCGTCGGGGGAACGCAAAAGTGTATATTCATGGAACAGGACCCTTCCGATGAAAAGAAAACCCACCGCCAATGCCGCCCATTGAATTTTTTTCGAATGGTTCTCGATCAGGCAAGCCCAACCGAAGCCCGCGAAAAGAGAAAGGGGGATGGCGGCCGGGTATAGGTACCGTCGGACGTTCCAAAAATCACCGCCCGCTTGAAGGCTAGGAACGACCATTGCCATATTGGCGAAAATCAAGGATGCCAAGAGGAAAAGAGGCGCGTTTTTTTCAACGTAAGACCGTTTGAGGGATTTCCACGCGAAGAAAACGACCGTGAAACCCATGATGATAAAGAATATGTCCAAGGGCCCCCCTGGGCTTATATGCCGGTGTTGAAGGAAAAAGTAGACCGCTTCCGCTTCCCGGGAAATCGGCTGGGCGTCAAAATAAGCCGGTACCGACCGGAAAACGTCGTAAAAGTTTTTCACCATACTCAAGGGATCCGCGAAACCGATCAAGTTATTTGAAACATTGTGGTGAAGGCGATACCAGATCTCCGGGAAAAAACCCAATAGGGCGCCGGTAAGCGCGACCGCGGTCTTTTGGAGGGGTTTCTCCAGTTGGAGGGGGTTCCATGCGGATGTTTTTAGAAAAATAAACGCCAAGAGGGATGCGGCGATATGGGGCGCGCATAGTTTTTGCATGAAAAAACCGGCCCCGGCGGTGAATCCCCATAAGAAAAGACGGGCCAGGGTCGGTCCCGATGTGATGAGGAAAAAAGTTTGCCAAAGGATCAACATTCCCAAAATGACGCCCAACGGGTGCCCTACGATCGGGGCGACAATATAATGCAATGTGTAAGGAACCCCGATGACCGCTACCACTCCCCCCATGACCCCGTGAAATTTATCCGTTCCCCGGATCAGAAGATAAACGCCCAGGGATACCGCCGCCGACCATTCAAACAGGCAAAAGGACCCCGCCAAAGGGATGGATGGGTGGAAAATTTTAAAAAGAATCGCGCTGGCATAGGCTTCTAAAGCGACATTGTAATCCTGCCCGTAATGATAAAGTGGACGGTCGCCGTTTAAAATATGGAGCCCCATTAAGTAAGCGGTGCCCGAATCCCCCCCGAAATGCAGGTCGTACCGGAAAAGAAGAAAAGGGATTCGAAAAACGAAGGAAAAAAAGCCGCAAAGACCGGCGATGGTTCCGGCGGAAAGAGATAGCCGATTGAGACTTTCTTTAAAGTTTAACATGAGCCAATGTTATACTTGAAAAATTTGAACCGTGTGAGGATTTTAAAAGGGAAAGCCTTTTGGAATTTGGCAAGGAAAGATTCGGAAAATGGGCGTTGAAAAATTTCCGCCGATTGTCGGCCGAAAAATTTCCTAATAAAACCCTAGGAGTTT
>JASHQZ010000046.1 GCA_030038835.1 candidate division FCPU426 bacterium | reverse complement strand
TGCTGTTTCTCCTCGCGGGCGCGAACGCGCTTTGGGCCCAATCCCTTGGATTCGGGGTCAAGGCCGGGCTGGACGCGGCCACCCAGGACCTTCCCACCCCATCAATCCCCGGCTTGACCTATCAATCCGTTATGGGTTTCTCGGGCGGTGTATTCAGCGACCTTTTCCTGACCGACTTTTTCGGCTTCCAGGCTGAGGTCAATTTCATCCAAAAGGGCTCCCAAAACACGCAGGGTAATGTCTTAGTCACGAGCGGGGGAGTTTCCATCGGGACCAGCAACTTCTCCACTTATAACGCTTACGACTACCTGGAAATCCCCTTGATGGCCAAGGGCAGGCTCACCCTATCGCCGGACTTGAGCCTCTACGCCCTGGCCGGCCCCGCGGTCGCGTTTCTCGTGAATGAAACCACGACCCAGACCCTCTGGCCCAATGCCAGTGGGTCGGTGTCCTATGAGAGGATCAGCTCCAACGACACCGTTGCCTACCCTTCCATGGAATGGTCGATCGAGGCGGGGGTTGGCATGGAGATATCGGATGCCCTGATCCTGGACATTCGCCGCGAAATGGGCTTGACCAACGCTTCCCAGGCCGGCGTTAACAGCCCCAACGCCCAAAACAGCTTATATAGCTTTGAAGCGGGGCTTCGGGTGTTTTAAACCCCGCACCCCCTTTGTTCAAATTCTGGGGGGCCGGGGGGATCAATTCGTGACACTGTCACGAATTGGGGCGATGGAGAGAGCGCCCATTCATGGAGCCTCCACTAATTAATCATCATGGTGGATTTTGAAATTCCCCAACCGGCCCCCAAAGTCCCGCCACGGGATCCAAAAAATAAGGCTTTCCGAAAATCCTTTATTAAAGTTTGAAAAACTAAACGGGAATGGGACAAATCAGTCCCGGAATGAGGAGGGTTCCACTTTGGCTCCAAATGACGGGAAGGTTGGTCGTGGGCACGACGATACCCACGGCGTCTAATTGGTAGATCACCACGATCTGTCCGGGATTGCATGGACTGCCCTGGGGCGCGGGGGTACTTGTGGGCATTGGTGTTTGTCCGGGAATGGGAATGATACTGGAGGGAGCGGGGGGGCAGAAGGTGTATTGAATATATGAAACCGTCAATTGTGAGGAATTCGAGCAGGCGCTTTCAACCGAGACGCTGTAACTGTACGCGGGTGCCGGTGGGACGATGCTGGTCGGCCCGTTGTAGATGAAAGTCGTTCCGCCGCAGACTTCCGTCAGCGGCGAGGAAGGATAGACGACATCCGTGACCGGTATGCTTTGGAGGTTGATGAGAATCATCTGACTGCTGAAATTGGCGGGCGGGGCCGGCGCGGAGGTTGACCCATAGTAATCCTGCCAATCCGCGAGGTTACGGATTACGTACAAAAAAGTCCCGGGCGCGTTCGGGGCGGTAACTGGAGTGGGCACGGAGACGGAAGTAAAACCGCAAACAGGTGTCGAGTCGGGTGTCGTCGTGGGCGTACAAGTCGGGGTCACAATGGGGGTCGGGCCAGTGGGTCCGGGGCGGTTACAAGCCCATGGTGCTAGGCACAAAATGATGAACAATGAGTTGAATAGAAGTTTTTTCGTAAAAGCTCCCTCGATTCAGGATTGATAAATCATACCTCTTCTTTTAACCCTTCCGAAAGCCCCCTCACTAATGACCCAAAGGCTTTTTCCAGGTTTCACCCGCCTCCCAATCCCAGTCCGTCGAGAGCCTTAGGGCCCTGAACACGCCAAGGGTTGATATAAGCCTTTTCCCAGGAAGTCCTTTTTTGCAGTGTTTTGGTCTTCTTGGCTGACCAGCGGCTGGTCAGCCAAAATAAGGCTTTCCGCAAATTCTTCATACAAACCCTTATTTTAATTGATGCAAATTGCATCAATTCTCCCCTCCCCCCCTGCCTACCGGAACCTGAATTAGCGGCGTCGCCGCTAATTGCCCCCCTGTCGCCGGGCTTCCGCCCCCAAGGGGGCTTTAATTAGTACAAATCGTACTAATTCAACTCAAGGGTTTTTGGGGTGTCCCTGTTCCCCTAAGGAATAATTGGAAGCAAGCCAGGGCGAATTGTTGGAAATCCCGACAATCGGACGGGGGTGTTCACCCGCTGAACACCCTGCTGAACACCATTTGCGCCTCGGTGAACGCCGTTTATGCCCTGGTGAACGCTGTTTGCACCCCGCTGAACACCCCCCAGGAGCCATCAGCCCCCAAAGTAGCCCGCCTCCCGAAGCTCATGCGCAGGGAGGCCTGCCCCCTCCATATCGGCGATCAAGCCTGGCCCGGTGGGGCGCCAGCCCAGGGTCTCCTGGGTCCACTTGCTGGAGGCCGGGGCGTCCAGGGAGGCGAAATGGGCGAACCAGCCGAAGTGGGCGGCGGCCTCGTCCGGGGCAAGGCCCTTGACCGGCAATCCCAGGTGCTTCCCGATGGTTTCGGCGATCTGGCGGAAAGCTATCCCCTCCTCCCCAATGGCATGGTACCGGGCCCCGGGGGCGGCTTTTTCCAGCGCCAGCCGAAAGGCCCGCCCGGCATCCAGCCGGTGCACGGCCGCCCAACGGTTGGCTCCCTCGCCCACGTAGGCCGATACCCCCTTTTCCCGGGCCATGGCGATCAGCATGGGCACAAAGCCGTGGTCGCCCCGGCCATGCACCGATGGCGGAAAGCGCACCACCGACACGTTCACGCCCTTTTCGGCCACCTTGTCCACCGCTTCCTCGGTGGCCACCCGGGGCACGGCGTTGGGGCCGGAAGCCTGCCGGTCCTTTTCCACCGCCAACCGGCCCGGGGCCAAAAGCCCGGTGCCGGAGGTGACGACCAGGGGGCGCTTCGACCCGGCCAGGGCCTCGCCCATGGCCTCAACGGCCCTCCGGTCGATCTCGCAGTTTTCCTTGAATTTGGAGAAGTCGTGGATGAAGGCGGTGTGGACCACGCCGTCCGCGGCCGCCACGCCGCTTCTCAGGCTCGCAAGGTCCGTCACGTCGCCCCGGTGCGCCCGGGCGCCGGCCGCGGCAAGGGCCTGGGCGGCCTTGTCCGAGCGGGCCAGGCCCGTCACCTGGTGGCCCGCTTTGATGAGTTCCTCAACGGTGGCGGAGCCGATGAATCCGGTCGCGCCTGTCACGAAAACTTTCATTTTGCGCCTCCTTAGTTAAAAACTACCGACAAAACCTGTTGAACCACCAAGGTCACCCAGAGCACCCAGTAAGGCAAAACAAAAAGAATTGATCCTCCGATTTTAGAATCAAGCGTCTTTGCGGTTCTTGGTGCCCTTGGTGACCTTGGTGGTTCAAATTGGCTTTTCAGTTGTCCGTAATATGTGCTTTCGGTTGGAATAGTTAAATTCCCAATCGTCCGGATTGATTGCCTAATCGTCCAGGGCCCTATTGACCTTCCCGGCGGGCCCTATCATCCTAAGGGCATGGAAAACCTACGGCAGGACCTGGCGCGGATCCTTCACCACTTCACGCCTCCCGGCGTCCGTCATCCCACCCCCGTCCCGGGAGTCACCTCGGTTAAGTTCACCCATACGGACCGCAGTTCCAAGCGGCTTTGGTGCTCCTGTTTGGGCATCATGGCCCAAGGCAGCAAGGAGATTGTTTTGGAGCGGGAAACCTACTATTTGGACCCGACCTGTTTCACCGCCACTCCCGTGGCCTTGCCCGTGGTGACACGGATTTCGCAGGCCACGCCGGAAAAACCTTTCCTGGCCTTATTGATCGACCTGGACCCCTTCCTTTTAAATGAGGCCTCGGCCCCCTTGGAGAAGGAACCCCTGGCGGAAACCGCGGACCCGTCCCGGGCCATCTTCACCGGCAAAACCAGCGGGGAGATGCTCGAGGGGGCTCTGAGGCTGGCCAAGCTTTTCCAGTCGCCCCAGGACGCGGCCGTGCTGGGGCCTTGGATCGTGAAGGAGATCCTCTATTGGCTCTTAAGGGGCCCGGAAGGGCCCGCGATAAGGCAATTCGTGCGGTCCGGGAGCCGGATGCACCAGATCTCAAAGTCCATCCACCACATCGGCGCCTCGCTGGATGAGCCCATCGATGTTTCGGCCTTGGCCAAGTCGGCCAACATGAGCCGCTCGGTTTTTTTCCAATCCTTCAAGCAGGCCACGGCCATGAGCCCGCTCCAATACCAGAAGCGCCTTCGCCTGCTGGAGGCCCGGCGGCTGATGGCGGAGGAAGGGGAGACGGCGGAAGGTTCGGCCTACCGGGTGGGCTACCAAAGCGCCTCCCAGTTCAGCCGGGAATACTCAAGGATGTTCGGCAGCGCCCCGGTGCGGGATGTGAGGAAGCGCAAGGAGATGGCGCGAATTTGATAAGACCTTTGATTTTGGCCGTCGGTTTCGCGCTGGTGTCCGGGGATTCGCGCGCGCAGACGAACGTTTGGCAGCCGTCGCCGGGCCACCGGCAAATACCCATTTGGCCCGGGGCCGCGCCCGATGCGCAGCCTGTCCCGGGGCCGGAATATAGCGCGGTGAGGGACGACTCCTTGGTGGCGGGCAAGCCATGGACCGCGGTCTACAACGTCTCGCGGCCGACCATGACGGTTTATCCGCCCAGCGGGAAAAATGGAAATGTGGCGGTCGTCGTGTTTCCCGGCGGGGGCTACGATGCCCTGGCCATCGACCTGGAGGGCACGGAAGTTTGCGATTGGCTGGCGTCCCGCGGCTTCACCGCGGTGTTGCTGAAATACCGCGTGCCGGGTTCGGGGCCGCATTACGACCCGCGTCAGGACCGCCTCGCCGTCCCGAAAATTTCCACGGCGCTGGAGGACGCTCAAAGGGCGGTGGGGTTT
>JASHQZ010000045.1 GCA_030038835.1 candidate division FCPU426 bacterium | reverse complement strand
ACCGTGTCCAAGGCGATGGCGTCCAATTCCGGGCTGCCGCTGGAGTCCAAAAGTTCCGGGGTCACCTGGCCCTGGGCCGTGATCAAAAACTCAATGACCACGCTGGTTTTCAAGTTCTGGTCCCTCAAATAATTGGGGATGACCGGCGCCGGGGAATAAACCGCCACGGGCCCGTGGGTGGGCCCCAAAGAGGGACCGGCTTCCACCTTGTTTTGCTCGGGCGCCGGGGGTTGCGGGGTTTTCTTCACCACCTTCCTTACCGCCTTGTGATGGGGGTTGAAGACGATCTCGTCATCAGGCGAGGTGGCCTCAGCGCCGGTCAACCGGGCGTTTTGCGGCAACTGCAGGATTTGGGCCTGCACGTAATCGTCCGAGTTGAAGGCGTGTAAAAAAAGGGGCAAATGCCCCAAGCCCAAAGCCGTGAAAAAAAATAGTTCCACCAGAAACGCCCAGCCGGCCGATTGGGCCAGCTGCCTTTTCTCCAGGTTGGGATGATAGGCTGCGACCATTTTATTTTCCTTTGCCGGCCTCGGCGGCCAGGGCGAATTTGCGAACCCCCACTTCCTTGGCCTTGGCCATGGCCTCCACCACCACGCCGTAGCCCGCGTCCTCGTCCGCGTTCACGATGACCACGCCCTGGGGATCGGCCTGCATCTCGTAAACCAGGCGGCTTCCCAGGGTGTCCAGGGTGACCGGCGTCTTGTTGACCAGCATGGAACCGTCCTTCTTGACCGTGAGGATGATGTTTTGCTTCTGGTTTTCTGGGGCGCCCGAGGTCTTGGGCAATACCACCTTGATGCTGTTGATGCGGGTCATGGCCAGCGACGATACCATGAAGAACACCAGCAGGAAAAAGATGACGTCGATCATGGGGATGATCTCGATTCTCACCCGCTTGACCGGCCTTTGGCGGATTTGCATCAGCCTTTCTTCCTTTCCGAGGCCATCCGGGCTTCCATGAGGCGCGACGCGGCGGACTCCATCTCGTAGATGGAATTCTTCACCAGGGTGTTGAAGTAGTTGTGGAACACCACGCAAATGAGGGCGATGACCAAGCCCGTGGCCGTGGCGATCAGGGCCTCGGCAATGCCGCCGGTGATGGAGTAGGGGTCGTCCACGCCGCTTTGGGTCAAGACCTTGAAGGAGCCCATCATGCCGATGATGGTCCCCAAAAGCCCCATCAAGGGCGCGATGGTGATGGTGGTATCCAGGATATGGATCCTTTTTTCCAGGACCGGCACCCAGGACTCACCCTCGTTTTTCATGGCGATTTCCATCTCCGCCGTGGGGTCCTTGAAGTGTTCCAGGCCGGCCAAAAGCACCGCTGCCACGGGCAATTCCTTCCCCCGGCAGGCCTCCAACGCCTCGGCCAGTTTCCCACCCCGCGCTTTTTCCAAGACCTCTTCGATAAGTCCCGGTGGGGTTTTATAACGCTTGTGATAGGTCTTCCATCGGTCGATGATCACCGTCAGGGCGATCAAGGAAGAGGCCAGGAGGGGAACCATCATGAACCCGCCCCGGAAAATAAATTTAAAGCCTTCCCATAAACCGTTCATTTCTTTTTCCTTTTTTGAGAATGAGGCAAGTCTTAACCCAAAAGGGTTCAGGTGTGGGCCCTTTTGGGTTAAGACGCCGGAGGGGGATTAAATCCTCCGGCGCCCCACCTTTCCGCTAGATTTGCTCGGCCAAGCGGAAGACAAATTCCCGGCCATTTTCGTAGTGATTGCCGTTATAGCCGTCATTGATGAAAATAACGTAAGCATTATTGCTGATATTGATCACGTCCAAGCTGGCTTTCAACCCGTTCAGGCCCGAACCCTTCTTAAAGGCGTAACCAATAGTCAGGTCCTGGGTATAGTGGCCCGGCAATCTCTCGGAAAGGGCCGGGCCGGAGCTCAAGCCGCCGCCGTAATAACCGGTTGTCGTGATCCACAAATCACCCGGATCGTAGGTCAGCCCAAAATTAACCGTGTGGATCTCGTCGTGGTCCAAGGGTTCATAGACCCCTTGGGGCGGAAGCTCCGCCTGCGTGAAGGCGAAGTCGCCGCCGCTGATCCCCTCCCCTTCGGCGAGGCAATAGGTGTAGTTGGCGAAGTCGGACCAATCCTTATCCAATTTGCCGCGGAAGGACGCCTCGATGCCCTGGGCGTAACCCTGCGCGTAATTGAAAGGCTGGTCGATGCCGGTGTTCAACAGCTGGGTCTCGTCCAGCATGTTGGTGGCCAGCTTTAAGTAGCCGTTGAGGGTGAAAAGGTGGGTCCCCATCTGCTGGGCCCAACCCGCCTCGAAGTAATCGTCCTTCTCAGCCTTGATGTCATAGGGGACCAGCGCCTGTCCTTCGCCCAAGGCAACGAAGGTATCCTTCAGGTCCTCCGGCGGGGCCGGCATGAACAATTTGCCGTAGAACAAGTGGAATTTGGTATCGTCCGACGTCAGCAGGCTCAACCCGATCCGCGGCCCCCAATTGCTGTCGGGGTCATAGACCTCGCCGCTGGGCCCGCCGATGTTCAACGTGTATTGAATGGCGTCAAACCGCACGCCGCCGCTCAAGACCAGCCACTTGGCCAAAGTCAGCTCGTCCTGGACATAAACGCCCTCTTCAAAGCCTTGATCCATGGAAGTGTCGACGCCGGGGGGGTATGTCACCGGACCTGCCCCGACATTGTATACCTCAAGGACGGAAACCGGGCCGTAGGACTGGGTAAAAGTAAGCTGGGTTCCCGCCTTGATCAGGTTGTTGGAATCCGGCCGCCAAGTGTAATCCGCCTGGGTCCCGTAATTGTCGCTGGTGCGGTCTTGTGAATAGGATGAATCGAGGAGGGTGACGCCGTCACTACTAAGCCAATTGGCGGCGATTGAATTGTTCGCGGGGTTTGAAGCGAAAGCCAAGTCATTCGCCGGATCGCCGTTGAAGGTCAGGTTGGACTCCTTGAAATACGGCGATATCTGGATAAAGGATTCGTCGTCAAAGGTGTGGACCCATGAGAACGCCACATACCTATTGGCTTCGGACTGCGTATCGTTGGTGCTGGAGGGGACGTAATTGAAGGGCCCGTTGCCGAGGGCATCCTCGTACCCGTCAAAATAACGGAAGTTAGGGCCGCCCGGATCGAACGAACTGTCGTAATCCGGTATCTGGTTGAACTTGTTCTCGACAAAGGCGGTCAGGATGAATTTATTGAAGTTGTCCGCCTGCCAATCCAATTTTATGAATTCGTCCGAACCGTTTTCCTGGTCATGGACCACGTCCTGGCTCCCGCCGTCCTGGTCGGCGTTGATGTTCGCCGGCGCCGGCGTGTCCAATCCCCTTCCGGTCGACGAAGCGTTGACCGAGAGCAGGTAATGGTAGGCGCCCGTTACGTCCGAACCACCGTAGGTGGCGTAGGACTGGGTCTGGTTATAGGACCCAAAGCTTGTCCCCACTTCACCGCCCGATTCGGTGCCGCCGGATTTGGTCACGATATTGACCACGCCCGCCAAGCGGTTGCCGAATTCGGGCTGAAGGCCGCCGGTTAAAATGTCCATGTGGTCGATATTAACCGGGGTAAAGGCTTCCCCGAAGGAACCGCCGACCGAATCGGGCAGCTGGATGCCGTCGATCTGGTACTGCAAATTGGCGTGGTTGCCGCGGGTAAAAACCTGTCCCAAAAACCCTTCCCAAAATCCGGGCGTAGTGTCATACAACAAATGGCGGATATCCTGGGTGTCGCCCTGGGGAAGCTGCTCGATCTGGCTTTGGTCCATGGACCGGCTGCTATCGGGAGCCGATGTGATCTCGTTGATCTTCGCGGTCACCTTCATTTGCATTTCCCCCGGCGACAAGCTCACTTCCAGGGGCGTATTGCTTCCCGTGACCGTTACCGTGGACTTATAACTAACAAATCCATCGGCGGTTACGGACACCACGTAATCCCCGATGGTCAACGGGAAAGCCTGGAAAGTCCCCGTGGTCGAAGAGGTCAAATCCTTTTCAACGCCATTCCCGGTGATGGTCACCTTGGCGTTGGGTACGGCCACGCCTTTGTCGTCAACCACCGTTCCGGAAAGCGACCCGTAAATAGTGGCGAAGGTCCTGGAAGCGGACAAGCTGAAAAGTAACAAAAATAACAGACCCAGTTTTTTATGGATGGTCATAACTCTCCCCTGAAGATTTGGAATGGTTTCCAGCACGGCCCCCATGACGGACCGGTGCCGGATAAACCTTAGGTGATTTTTTTATGGAACTTTTACGATTGAGCACGACTCAATCGTAAATCCCCCTGAAAAGCGAAAAGGTTTCCGATGGGGAAAACCCGAAATTCGTTACAGGAGGATGGAAGGCGGGGAACGGCCGGAATTGAGCGACGAAACAACAGCGGGAACAAACAAAGGCGTGAAGGAGACAACAATAAAGAAGAGCGAGACGAAATAGCCCAAGACCGGTGGCGCGGGCGCCGAGGGGGCCTGGGAGGTGGTTAGCTGCCAGGAACAGAGGGAGCAGTCGTCATGGTTTTCCGGGCCGTCGTCATGGTGGTGGAAGGCTTCGGCGGCCAGGACCGAAAGGAAGGCCACGAACATCAAGGCCGCGAAGGGAAATAGACTTTTCCGGAAAAATTTCATGAAGAGGCGAGGCTCCTTGGGGGAGTAATATTAGAAGCGCCGATTGACAATGTCAATGGTTTGGGAAATTATTGGGAAGTTCCGGGTTCAACCCAATCTTAAGCGAGGGACATGTGACCTTGAAGATTTTTTATAGAGGCTTCCTGCGGATGGCCGTCGTTTTTGCCTTGGTGGGGGCGGCTTTGGATTTCGCCGGCTGCGCGCCCACTCCCCCGCCCATCAAGCCCGGTGGACTGCAGGTGGGGGACAAAGCTTATGACTTTTCATTGATGGACAGCAATGGTCATGTGGTGAAGATGGGCGACCTGAAACCGGGCTGGTACCTGGTGCTCATCCTCTACCGGGGTTCCTGGTGCAGCGCCTGCCAGGGACAGTTGTCCGATTTAAAGGAAGATTACCCCAAATTCACCGCCCTTCACGCCGCGATCGCCGCCGTCAGTGTGGATTCCATGGAAGACTCGGCGGATTTCAACCAACAATGGCGTTTTCCTTTCCCCCTCCTGGCCGACCCGAACCTCCAAGTCATCGACGCCTATGGAGCCCGGCATCCCCAGGGCCACGACGGCAAGGATATCGCCCGCCCTACCACCATCATCATTGACCCCCAAGGGGTCGTCCGTTACAAGTATCTTGGGAACAGTCCCGTGGACAGGCCCACGGACGACGAAATCCTTTTCAATATCCAGAAAATCGAACAACAGGAAGCCGGCAAAAAATAAAATTTTGAGTTCTGAGTTTTAAGTTTTGAGTTAAGGTGGGTTTTTGAACCTTCGGTTCAAAAACTTCAAAGGTTGTTTTAAAAATCGTTCCTGTCGGCTGTGAACTGTCAATTGTGAACAGGTGTTCGATGAAAATCGGGTTTGAAGCGAAAAAAGGCGAAACCGGCGTTTTGCTTATCCATGGCCTGACCGGGACACCCTCGGAGGTGGAACCCCTGGGGGACTATTTTTCCGAAAGAGGTATCTCCACACTGGGGCCTTGGCTGGCGGGTCACGGGACCAACCCCAAGGATTTGGCCGGAACCACTTGGCAGGATTGGGCCAACAGCGCCCGTGAGGCTTATGACCACTTAAAAGCCGCCTGTCCCAAGGTTTTCGTGGGCGGGCTTTCCATGGGCGCGGTCCAGGCCCTGCACTTGGCCGCAACGGTCCCGGTAGCGGGGGTGATTTCCATGGCAGCGCCTATCCGCATCCCGGACTTCCGGTTCAACGGCATCGCCTTTTTCCGTTTCCTGCAATGGTGGACGACCAGCTTGACCGGCGGCATCCTGGACCCCTCGGCCCCGCCCCATGTCACCTATCCCTACGTCATGACCAAAAGCCTTTACGACTTGAAGCAATTGATGGATGTCGTAAGGGATGAATTGCCCCAAATCACGGTTCCGGCATTGGTTGTCCAGGGCCGCAAGGACTCCATGGTACCCCCATTGAATGGAGAACTGATTTATCAATCCCTGGGGTCCAAGGCAAGGCACCTCCTCTACCTAGACCACTCCGACCATGTGGTGACAATGGATTACGATAAGCAATCTGTCTTTGAAAAGGCTTTCAATTTCATCCAAACCACCGGGGAAAGCGTGGATTGAGACGCTTTTATCAGCCCAGCCAGTAAACCTTTTAACCTCCCATATTCCCCTAATGAATTGACAGGATTTTGCGCTCCCCTTATTTTAAAAGCGAGGCTTAAACCCTGTGTTTTATCGTTTTAAGCAAAACTTAAAAAGGTGAAGAGCGTGTCCCATTTTTTCCGTTCCTATCTCAAGAAAAAAATGACTTTCATGGTCGTTCCCCATGATGGCGGCAAGCCTTTTCAAATCAAGACCAGCCTTTTCCTCATCCACACCTCGCTTCTGGCCGTGGCGGGCCTCCTGTCCTGGGCCGCCTGGGTGGTATCCAAGGACGTGAATTACCAGCTGGCCCAGCTCACCGAGGAACGTTTTAAGAGCAACATGCAGGAGATCATGGACGAACTGGAAACCAACCGTGCCGTGTTGTCGCGGATGTCGGCCGTGGATTCCCAATTCCGAAAGCTTTTGAAGCTGGGCAACCGCAAGCAGGTGGTTTCGGAGTTCGCCGATATGGGCATGGGCGGCCCCACCGAGGAAGACTCGGCCCGGTTTTCCGAGTTGCTCCAGGAAAAAAACGACGAGTTGATGGATAAAGTCAGCTCCAGCCTTAAGCTCACCAACCAGCAGGCGGCCCAACAGGAAGCCAGCTTCAAGGAAATCAGCGCCTTCCTGGACAAACAGCGGTCCATCCTGGCCGCCACGCCCTCCATCTGGCCGGTGAAGGGCTGGATTACTTCGGGCTTCGGAGCCCGGGCTTCCCCGCTGACCGGGGAACCGGGGAGGCATATGGGCGTGGACATCGCCAACGAGGTGGATACCCCCATCCGCTCCACGGCGGACGGCATCGTGACCTATTCGGGCTGGGAGGCGGGCTACGGCCGCCTGGTGGTCATCGAGCACGGCTACGGCTACAGCACCCGGTACGGCCATTTGGCCCGCATCGCGGTCAAGGTGGGGGACGAGGTGAAACGGGGCCAGGTCATCGCGTACATGGGCTCCACGGGCCGCTCCACGGGAAGCCACCTTCATTATGAAGTCCGCATCCACGGCATGCCCGTGGACCCCGAGAAATACCTTCCGAAAACAGATTGAAAAAATATTGAGTTTGGGAGAATTTTCCCAGGCGATTGTCCCCTTGATGCACGTAAACATGGATATCGGCACATAAAAGTCAAATCATTTAACCGCCGATAACGACCGATGAACGCCGATATCGGCTTATGGTTTAAAGCTTTTTCAAACTTATCGGCGTCCATCGGATTTGATCGGCGGTTGAGTCTTTTTTGTTTTACGTATTTTTTTTAGGGGATAATCACCAATCTCCACCAAAGGCTGCCAAAGGCATGCCTTCGTGTTTTAAAACCGGATCCTGAAAAAATCCCGTCCCCACGTGTTAAAATCACATCCTTATGAAGAAAAAACAACACAAAGAAATTTACCTGGATTGCGCGGCCACCACACGGCAAAAACCGCCCCAGGTGTTGAAGGCCGTAGCGGAATACGCCACCCAAGTGGGCGTTTCCCACGGCCGGGGAACCTACCAGGCGGGTATCCGCGCCAATGA
>JASHQZ010000007.1 GCA_030038835.1 candidate division FCPU426 bacterium | reverse complement strand
CGTTTGGCCGAAGCGGCCCGGCTGGGTTTCAAGCAGGCCGTTATCCCCCATGGGAACCTGAAGGCCGTTTCCCTCCTGCCTGACGCGCCCATGGAAGTTCTTGCAGTGAAAACCCTGGCGGAAGCCATCGGCATTCTTGTGGCCCGATAAAGCCGGCACTGACCCCTGTTTGGCCTGGGTGTTCACCGGGTGAACACCCCCGGCGCCCCTGCCCGGCTTTAGGTGTTAACCAGGTTAACACCCCCGGCGCACCTGTTTGGCCTGGGTGTTCGACGGGTGAACACCTCCGGCACCCCTGCCCAGCCTTAGGTGTTAACCAGGTTAACACCCCCGGCGCCCTTGTTTGGCCTAGGTGTTCGACGGGTGAACACCTCCGGCACCCTGCCTGGCTTTAGGTGTTAACCAGGTTAACACCCCTTGCACCCCTGTTTGGCCTGGGTGTTCGACGGGTGAACACCTCCGGCACCCTGCCCGGCCTTAGGTGTTAACCAGGTTAACACCCCTTGCACCCCTGTTTGGCCTGGCTGTTCGACGGATGAATACCCCCGACCTAGCGGTAAGCGAATGAAATAGGTCGAACCATTGGGGCTGGACCGTGTAATGACCACCAGACATCCAAACTGAGATACACCCTTTTATGGCTTTCCTGGAAACATCCCAGCCCTTTTGTTAGACTGTGCGACCTTATGGCAAAAGAAAAACTCGGGAAAATCCGGCCATGGGCGGCCCTCATCGTGGCGGCGGGCCAATCCAAACGGCTCAAAAACCCCACGCCTAAACCGTTCCTTTATATCGACCACCGGCGCACCATGCTGGATATGTGCCTGGAATCTTTCCGGCAGGTTCCCGGGCTGGCCTACGTCATCATTGTCACCCGGCATGAGTACTTGGAACAGGCCATCCAGGCCATTTACCGCTGGAAATTGGCCGGAATCGTTACCAAAGGCGGAGCGGAAAGGGAAGATTCGGTCCAAAAAGGCTTAGAGGTGGTCCCGCCGGGTGTCCAGTATGTCCTCATCCATGACGCGGCGCGGCCCTTGGTAAGCCCAGGACTCATCCATCGGGTTTTAGAGGGGGCGTCCCGTTTTGGGGCCGTGATTCCCGTTATTCCCGTGAAGGACACCCTCAAGGTGGTTTCAACCGGCAAGGTCGTGAAGACCCTGGACCGGTCCAAGATCGGCGCGGTTCAAACCCCCCAGGGCTTTAAACTGGCCTTGTTACGGAAGGCCTTCAAAAAATTAGGAAGAAGGGCCTCACGGCTGACCGACGACGCGGCCGTGGTTGAGGCGGCCGGCGCCAGGGTGCGCGTGGTGGAAGGGGATCTTTTGAATTTCAAAGTGACCACGCCCGACGATTTACGGCACGCGAAGGACCTGGTCTGGTGGGAAAAAGGCAGGGAATAGCAACATTAAAACCACGCGACAGTCGACAGCCCATGGTCGGCGGCAACGACTTTAAGGACTTCGCGCAAACTGTTGACGGTAAACTGCCATCCGGGGGTGCTTGTGGATTTTCGAATCGGTATCGGTTACGACGCCCATAAGTTCGCGGAAGGGCGGTCCCTGGTCTTGGGCGGGGTCACCGTGCCCCATGAAAAGGGCCTTTTGGGCCACTCGGACGCGGACGCGCTTTGCCACGCCGTCTCGGACGCCATCCTGGGGGCGGCGGCGCTGGGGGACATGGGAAAATACTTCCCGGATACCGACCCCCAATGGAAGGGCGCGGACAGCCTGGCGATGCTCAAGGAATGCGCCCGGATGGCCAGGGCCAAGGGTTGGCGGATCGGGAACGTGGACGCCACCCTC
Source organism: candidate division FCPU426 bacterium (assembly GCA_030038835.1). Taxonomy (GTDB): domain Bacteria; phylum Oederibacteriota; class Muellerivitia; order Muellerivitales; family Muellerivitaceae; genus JAJPJW01. The sequence continues at coordinate 8,168 of JASHQZ010000007.1, read as the reverse complement.
ATCTGTCAAAGGCCCAAACTGGCCCCCTACTTGGGTTCCATGTCGCGGATGATCGAGGAGAACCTGGAAGTAGGCGCCGATCAAGTGAATGTGAAGGCCAAAACCACCGAAGGAATGGGGTTTGAGGGACGCGAGGAAGGACTGGCCGCCCAGGCCGTCGTTCTTCTCAAAAAAGATTGAGAAGAACTAAACCATATGAATGAGGAACAACCATTGGATACAGTAAGGGTCAGATTCGCTCCGAGCCCCACCGGCAGCCTTCACCTCGGCAATGTGCGGACCGCTTTGTACAACTGGCTTTATGCCCGTCACACCCAGGGCGTGTTTATCCTGCGCGTGGAGGACACCGACAAGGAGCGTTCTTCCGAAGCCCATTGCGAGGAATTGATGGATATCCTGTATTGGCTGGGCCTGAAATGGGACGAGGGCCCGCGGATCGGGGGGCCTTATGCGTCCTATAAACAATCCGAGCGTACGGCCATTTATGAGGAACATTTGGCCAAGTTGAAGGCTAAGAACGCGGTCTATCCCTGTTATTGCACAGAGGAAGAACTGGAACTGGAGCGAAAACGCCAATTGGGCCGGGGCCACATGCCCAAGTACAGCGGGAAGTGCAGGAAACTGACGCTTGAGGAAAGGAAAAACCTCGACGCCGAAGGGAAGCCTTCGGTGTTACGGTTCATTGTGCCGCCGGGGGAGATCGTGGTCCACGACGAGGTGCGGGGCGAGGTGCGGTTTCCCGACGACCAGATCGGCGATTTTGTGCTGACCCGTTCCGATGGAAGTCCTACGTATAACTTCACCGTGGTGGTGGACGATGCCCTTATGAAGGTCAGCCATGTCATCCGGGGCGAGGACCACCTCTCCAACACGCCCAAGCAAATCCTCCTTTACCAGGCTTTGGGGTATACGCCCCCCAAGTGGGCCCATCTTTCCATCATCAAGGGGCCGGATGGGCAGAAACTTTCCAAACGTCACGGCGAAACCAGCGTGGAAGCTTACAAGTCGAAGGGTTACCTGCCGGATGCCTTCTTGAATTACTTGGCCCTTTTGGGTTGGTCCCCTAAAAGCGGGGAAATCCTACCCCTGGAGCGGATGGCCGCGGAGTTCGACTTGTCGCATGTCGGCAAGAGCGGCGCCATTTTCGATCCCGTGAAACTGCATTGGATGGGCCAGCAGTACATCGCCAAAATGTCGCTGGACGAATTAACCCGCTCGCTGCTCCCCTATCTGGCGGATGCCCAGTACATTGACCGCGACCAGGCCCGCTCCAAATTCGACTGGCTCAAGGGCGTGGTGGACACGGTGAGGACGAGCCTGGGATGCTTTTCGGACATTGTGAAGGAGACTTTCTACTTCTTTTCGGATGAATTGAGCTTTACGCCCGAACAAACCGAGGAAATGAAGGGCCAGAGGGCGCTGTTGGAGTCCTACCATAAGGCGTTTTCGGAAATCAGCGATTTCAACGGCGAAAATTTCCTCAAAGCCGTGAAAGAAGTCGGTAAACAGGTAAACTTGAAGGGCAAGGCACTGTACCATCCCCTCCGCCTGGCCCTGACGGGCCGGGAAGACGGCCCGGAGCTAGCGAAAGTGGGTCCCTTATTGGGGAAAGACAAAGTGATCGAGCGGCTGACGGTGTGGACAACGGACCAAGTGAGAAGATAGGTTGAGGCATGTTTAATTCCATCAAGGCCATTTTGGAACGGGATCCGGCGGCGAAGTGGTGGGAGCTTCCGCTCTATCCCAGCGTCTATGCCGTGCTTTCGCACCGCGTCGCCCACGCGCTCTGGGGCCTCAAGGTTCCTTTCGTCCCCCGGTTTATCTCCCAAGTTTCCAGGTTCCTGACGGGGATTGAGATCCACCCCGGGGCCCGGATCGGCAAAAGCTTTTTCATCGACCACGGCATGGGGGTCGTTATCGGCGAAACCTGCGAAATCGGCCATTATGTCACCCTTTTCCAAGGCGTGACTTTGGGCGGGACGGGAAAGGAAAAAGGAAAGCGTCATCCGACCCTGCGGGACCATGTCGTAGTGGCCGCGGGGGCCAAGGTCCTGGGAGCCATTACCATCGGTGAGTACTCCAAAGTGGGGGCAAACGCCGTGGTTGTGAGGAATGTCCCCCCCTATTCAACGGTCGTAGGGGTTCCGGGCCGGGTCGTGGTGCTAAGGGGCAAACGGTTTGAGGCCTTAGACCACATCCACTTACCCGATCCTATCATGCGCCGCCTGGAACACCTGGAACGCGACCTCGCCCGCCACGCCGGTTCCTACGCCCCTCGCGCGAAGAAGAAAAAATAGAACCAACATCCAACACAAAGACACGAAGCTTCGAGGTTAATATAATCTCAAAAATCCATTCCTTTGAGACTTAGAGGCTCTAACAAAAACCTGTTTAACCACCAAGGTCACCAAGTACACCAAGAACGGCGAACGAATAATATTTCAAAATCCAAGCAAATCCGGGATCCTTTTTGCCTTTCTTTGTGAGTTTGTGCCGATTCACCATCAAGGAGTTAATGAAATCGGTACTATACCGACCTCTTTAACAGCTTTATGGAAGGTCGGCATGGTGTTCTTGGTGGTTCAAACGGCCTTTGTTTTCGATTTTTGTTAGAGGTTCTTAAAGGCTCTAACAAAAATCTCTCACCACGAAGTACACGAAGGACACCAAGTTAAACCATGTTGTTTTTCCAAGGGCTTTCATGCCTTACTTTGTGTACTTCGTGCACTTTGTGGTAAGAGTTTGGGTTTTTGTTAGAGGTTCTTAGTGGCTTCGTTTTGGATTTTAGTTTGAAAGGTGTTAAATGTTGAAAGTCACAAACACCCTCACCGGCGAGAAGGAAACCTTTCAGCCCCTGAATCCCCCCCAAGTGAAGATGTACGTCTGCGGCCCTACGGTTTACGGCGACATCCATATCGGCAATGCCCGTTCCCAAGTGAATTTCGACACGATCCGCAAATACCTAATTTATGCCGGGTATCAGGTGGAATACGTAGTCAACATCACCGATGTTGACGACAAAATCATCAAGATCGCCCTGGACGAGAAAAGGAACGCTAAGGAAGTGGCCGAAACTTATATCAATGCCTTTTTTGAGGTTATGGAAAAACTGGGCGTTCAAAAGGCCGATCTTCATCCCAAGGCGACCGAATACATAAAGGAAATGGTCGAACTGATTTCGGGATTGGTGGAAAAGAACCATGCCTATGTGGTCCCCTCCAACGAATTCGGGAAGGACGTTTTGTACGATTCCAGGTCTTTCCAGCCCTACGGCAAGCTTTCGGGTAAAAACCTGGAAGAATTGATGGAAGGGGCCCGGGTCGAAAGGAACGAATCCAAGAGGAATCCCACTGATTTCGTCTTGTGGAAGGCCGCCAAACCAGGCGAGCCCATGTGGGATTCGCCCTGGGGCAAGGGTCGTCCCGGCTGGCATATCGAATGTTCCGCCATGGCCCGCAAGCTACTTGGTGACACCATCGACATTCACGGCGGGGGAGTGGACCTGATTTTTCCCCATCATGAGAACGAAATCGCCCAGTGTGAGGCTTACACCGAAAAGACCTACGTCCGGTACTGGCTGCACAACGGTTTCATCGAGATTTCGGGCCAGAAGATGAGTAAGTCCTTAGGCAATATTTGGAAAGCAAAGGATGCCTTGGCCGAATTCAGGCCAGAGGTTTTGCGTTACTTTTTCTTAAGCGCCCATTACCGCAGCGGGCTCAATTACGACCGGGAAATCCTGGAAGCGGCAAAGAGGGGTTGGGAAGAGTTTAACCTTACCTTTCAACGGATTGAGGACGCAATGGCGGGTCCCGACGGCAACAGCCCCATGGACCTTTTGGAACTGCGCCTGTCGATTGATGAAGTGGAGGTTAAGTTTAAGGAAGCCATGGACGACGACTTCAATACCCCCCAGGCCATGGCGGCCCTTTTTGACCTGGCCCGGGAAGCCAGGCGCGTTTTGAGCCAATCCGCCCAGCCAACGGCAGGCGCCAAGAGTCTCTTAGCCGAGGCTTTGGAAAAACTGAACAAACTTGGTGGACTAATAGGCATCACTTCCGCCCAAAGGGTGTCGGTCCCGAAAGAAGTCGAGGAATTGGCGCAAACCCGAATCCGGTTAAAGACTGAAAAGAAATTCAAGGAAGCGGATGAAATCCGGGCCCAAGTCCTCGCCCTGGGGTTTACAATTGAGGATGTAAAGGGCGGGCAGTATAGGATCCTGCCAAAAAAATAGTCCTTTACCGATCGGTATTTTATGAGCGAAAAAATTTACGGCCGTAAACCAGTCCTGGAAGCCATCCGATCGGGGTCCCGCTCCATGACGCGGCTTTACCTGATGCAGGGCTCGCGCGACGAGGTCCTGAACCAAATTGAGGCCCACGCCAAGGCCAAGGGCATTCCCATCCATGCCGAAACCCGCCACCGCATGGATAATTTGGCCGGCACGGAAAAACACCAGGGTGTGCTCGCCGTGGTGCAGGACTTCCAATACGCCGACCTGGAGGACCTGCTGGACATCGCCCGCAAGAAAAACGAGCCCGCCTTCATTCTTTTGCTCGATGAGATCGAGGATCCCCAGAACCTGGGGGCCATCCTTCGTTCGGCCGAGGCGGCGGGCGTTCATGGGGTCGTCATTCCCAAGCATCGGGCGGCCGAGGTGAACGCCACGGTCATCAAGGCCTCGGCTGGCGCGGCCGAGCACGTGGCCACGGTCAAGGTCACCAACTTGAACGAGACCATCCAGCGGCTTAAGGACGCCAATGTCTGGGTCGTGGGGACCGACGACGGGGCTTCCAAGAATTTTTACGACTATGATTACCGCCAGCCCGTGGCTCTGATCATCGGAAACGAGGGGCAGGGATTAAGGCGGTTGGTGAAGGAAAATTGCGACGAGCTGATCAAAATCCCCATGGCGGGCAAGATGTCCTCGCTCAACGCCTCGGTGGCGGCGGGACTGGTCTTGTTTGAAGTGACCCGGCAGCGGAAATGGGGGATGGGGCCGGCAACCAAGGAACCGCCCGTTTCTTCTTATGGACTGGGTCTTTCCCCGGAAAAAGACTTTTTTCGTCCGGCCACCGGCTCCGTTTCGTCGGCGAGCGGCCAGCCTGTCGAATCCGGTGAGGGCCTTTCTCAAAGGATCGATATAAGCCCCTCCGACAACCTGGATGAAAACCCTCCGGACCCGCCAGGCAACAACAAAGGCGGCGGTTTTAAGTGGTAAAATAAACCACCGTTTTTTATAATTCCCCTCCTTTCGGAGTGGACGGTGAGCTTCAGGCTGGCGTAGCTCAGCTGGTAGAGCAGCCGCCTTGTAAGCGGCAGGTCACCGGTTCAAACCCGGTCGCCAGCTCCATTTTAAAAGGAAAAGACTCGGCTTTTCTTGAAATCCGTGGACAGGTGCCCGAGTGGTCAATGGGAGCAGACTGTAAATCTGCCGGCCGACCGGCCTACGCAGGTTCGAATCCTGCCCTGTCCACCAACCTTCGCATCCTTTAACATTTTGAAGCATGCGAAGGTTGTCCCCGAAGCCTTGAGGTAGGGGGACTGTGTTGAATTTTCCCGCTTCGGTTGGCAAGCCATTTTAGTCATTAGGCGGCAGTGACTCAGTTTGCCGTCATTCCGAGGAGAAGAGCCGATAGGCTCGGTTTGCGACGTGGGAATCTCAGGTTTTACCGTTGATATTTCCGGCATAACTGCCTGAGATTGTCCTGGGGCTTTAGCCCCAGGATGGTTGGCCGAATTCAGGCCAACTACCACAAGCCTGGTCCAAATCGCCCCGATTGGGGCTGGGCCTCGCAATGACGACTCAAGACTCAAACTGAGTCACTACCCATTAGGCGGATTCCTTTACTCCGTGGTGGAAAACTGGGATACTTGGGAAATTCGGCGCGGGAGTAATTCAGTGGTAGAATGCCACCCTTCCAAGGTGGACGTCGCCGGTTCGAATCCGGTCTCCCGCTCCATTCTTCACTTTCTTTCCAATGCCTTGCGGCGCTTTGGCCGGTTACTTTAAGGAATAAACAATGCTGTCTGAAAAAGAGAAGTTCGAAACCGACATCCCCGGCAACCCGAATCCGGTCACGGAAATGACCGAGTTCATGGACGACCGGGTGATCCTTTACGGTCATCCGGGCCTGTGCCGCACTTCCGAAGAACTCCTTTCCAGCGACGGGTTCCAGCTGGTTTTGCAGCGCTTCCTCAAAAAAATGACGGCCCAGGATTCCCCCTTGCTGAACTGCCTCGCGCCCTTCAAGGCGGGCGGCGGCTACGACAACCGAAAACTCGCCGAATTCCTCAAGGACCTGCTGGCCAAGGACGTCCATGAGACGGCTTACGCCTCCATGGACCTGGTCCTTTTAAAGGATTTCATCGAGGAGCTCTACAGCTACTGGCGCCGCAGGGAACGGTTCGTCATTTTCGACCGGGACGTGGCGGATGGCGGCATCGACTTGAAGGAATACCATCCCATCTTCATCCGCGCCAACGAGGAGTTCAAAAGCCTGGTGTTGGGGACCTACCGGCATATCTCAGCCCATGTGACCGGAGATTGGTTCAAGGTCTACCGGCAGATGCCGGCGGGCGTGGGCGTGGGGCTTTTGGCGGAGAAGATCGGCTGGAAGTTCCCGGCGGAAACCTACCAGAAGCTGAAAAATATCCCTTTTATTCGCCTGTCCCTCATTTACCCACCGCTCATTTACTACACCAAAAGCAACAAGCGTAAGGGCAAGTTCAACCCCCTTTCCAAGAACCCCATGGATTCGGTCAAACTGGATTCGTCCCGCTGGCTCTGCTTCCCGGCCAAGATCGGGACCCTGCTGGTCTTCATTTATTTCCATAAAGACTTTGTCTCCCACGCCGCGGGGCTTTCGAACCTCTTCGAATTAGCCAGCGCCCAGGAAATCGCCGGCCGCAAGCCCGACGGCATCATGCTCTTCGGCATCGACCCGGCCTTGATGGACAACCAACTGGTGGGTTATTACGAGGACAAGGCCAACAATGTGGTGGTGGGCGCGGTGGCCTACCAGCTTCCCGACGTGGATTATTTCGGCTACTTCAAGAAGACCGCCCTGACCCTCCACAACCTCATCATGATCGAACGGGGGAACCTGCCCATCCACGGCGCCATGGCCAAGATCGACTTGAAGTCGGGCAAAAGCGCCCACGTGGTCATCGTGGGGGATTCGGGCGCGGGAAAGTCCGAATCCCTGGAAGCGTTCCGCGTTTTGGCGGACAAATATATCCGCCAGTTGACCGTTATTTTCGACGACATGGGCTCCTTGAACATGGCCCCCGATGGCCAAGTGGTGGGCTGCGGGACCGAGGTCGGAGCCTTTGTGCGGCTGGACGACCTCCATCCCGGTTACGCTTATACCGAAATCGACCGTTCCGTTTTCATGAATCCCCACATGGGCAACGCCCGCTTGGTCATGCCCATTACCGAATACCGCCATGTGGTGGCCGGCTATCCGGTGGATTTGTTTCTTTACGCCAACAACTACGACAACGTGGATGATGAGCATCCCCCCCTGGAAGTCACCAAGGACGTGAAGCAGGCCCTGGAGGTTTTCTCCAACGGTGCCCGGCTGGCCAAGGGAACGACCGACGAGAAGGGCCTCGTGCACACCTATTTCGCCAATCCTTTCGGCGCCCCCCAAAAGAAGCAGCAGCACGAAGCCCTGGCTGAAAAATTCGTCAACGCTTTGTCCAAGAACGGCAAAAAAGTCGGACAATTACGCACCCGTCTTGGGATCTCGGGCTACGAGACCAGGGGGCCCGAGGAAGCGGCCCAGTCGCTTTTCCAGTTCATCACCAAAAACCTTTAAGCTTCGCCACGAAAGTCATGGCGAAGCAATTCTGAATTTTAAATGTTGAATTATGAATTGAGGTGAACTTTCGATGGAGAAACCGTCGAAAGTCTCCATAATTCAAAATTGAGAATTCAAAATTCATAATTTCATTCGGGAGGACTTATGGGTTACCGCATCGAACATGATTCCATCGGCGAGCTGAAAGTCCCGGAAGAGGCCCTTTGGGGCGTCCAGGCCCAAAGAGCCGTCCTGAATTTCCCTATCAGCGGCATCAAGCCCCATACGGTTTTCATCAAGGCCACGGTGCACATTAAAAAGGCCGCGGCGCGGTTCCACGCCAAAGTGGGCATGCTGGACAAG
>JASHQZ010000006.1 GCA_030038835.1 candidate division FCPU426 bacterium | reverse complement strand
AGGTAAAGGCATTCACTTTTCTTGAAAAGTAGGGTCTCGGGGGAATTGAGGTATTTGGGTCCCGATTCGTCGCTTAATGTCCTGCCGCCAAAGGCGATGATTTTATCATAGTTATTGCGAACCGGGAAGATAAGGCGGTTCCTAAATTTATCGTAATGGCTGTTCTTTTCCTCGTTATGCACGCTCAAGCCGGCGGCAAGGAGCTCCTCCTGGGAAAAACCCGCTTTTTGGGCCGCATTTTTGAGGGAATCCCACCCCGCCGGGGCGAAACCGATCAGGTACTTGAGGGCGTCCTCCTTGGTGAACCCCCGGTCCTTGAAATATTCCCGGGCCGGCTGGCCCTCGGGGGAAAGCAGCCGCTCATGGAAAAACCTGCCGGCGAATTCGTTGAGTTCGAGCATCCGCTCCCGGGCCCGGTCCGCCTGCTGGTCCCTTTCGGTCTCTTGGGGCTTGGGAAGCGCGATGCCCGCCTTGTCGGCCAAAAAGCGGAGCGCCTCCGGGAAGGGCATCTTCTCCATTTCCATGATGAAGGTGATGGCGTTTCCGCCCTTGCCGCAGCCGAAGCAATGAAAGCCGTTGCGCGCGGGCGACACCATGAAGCTGGGGGATTTTTCGCTGTGGAACGGGCAGAGGCCCTTGTAGTTGGCGCCGGATTTCTTCAGTGGCACGTACTCGCCGACGACCGACACGATGTCGGCGGCGTCTTTCACCCTTTGGATGATCTCATCGGAATATTTCATAACGCCTCAAAACAAAAGTCCAATACGAAGCCACGAAGGCTCTAAGAACCTCTAACAAGAACCAAGCCTGTTGAACTGGCATGAAGGGGATAAATAAAGATACGGCTTAAAATCAAGGGTTTTGAAGTTCGCTTCATCCCATTTATCAATATTCATCATAGTTCCAAGGCTTTTTGTTAGGGACCCTTAGAGTCTCCGTGGCTTCGTGTTGGCTGTTGGTTTACTTCTTGAATTTTATCACCGTCACGCCGGCGCCGCCCTGGGCCGGCTCGGCCATGGAAAACTCGACATTGGGATGGGCCGCCGGCAGGTGTTTGTGGATGGCTTCCTTGAGCACCCCCGTGCCCTTCCCATGGATAATACGCACAAAAGGCAGGTTGACCAGGAGGGCGTCGTCCAGGAACTTGTCCAGCAAGGGGAGCGCCTGGTCCACCATTTTTCCCCTTAAATCCAGCTCCAGTTTGCCTTTTTCGTCCAGGACCTTGGCGCCCAGGACGCCCGTTGCCTGCGGCGGGGCAACGGGCTTGGGGGCCGCCGTCACCCTCCCCAAATCGGAATATTTGCAGGAGAGCTTCATGCCGTTCTCCATGAGAATGACGGCCTCCCCCTTGTCCTCGTCGGCGGAAAGGATTTTCACGTCGCACTGTCCCGGCTTGAAAAAGACCGAGTCCCCTTCCTTTAATTCCCCCACTTCGACGATCACCTTGGCCGGCGCCGGTTTGATGTTTTTGAGCTTCTGGTTCACTTCCCGCTTCGCCGCGTTGATCTTCTCGGGGTGGATGACCTTGCCGTCGGGTGTTTCCACGCCTTGGATCAGGTGCTCCATCTTGCGCCGGGTATTCTTGAGCAGGCCCTCCGCCTCGACCTGGGCTTCCTTCTTGATGCGCCGGGCCTCGTCCTTGATCTGGCGCCGCGCGGTCATCAGCTCTTGTTCCAGCTTCCTGGCGTTGTCCCGTGTTTTTTCCGCTTCCTGCCGGGCCTCCTGGGCCGCCTGTTTTTCCTGCCCCAGCTTTGTGAGCATCTCGGAAAGGTCGGCCTCGCCCTGCGGCAGGTGGGACTTGGCCCTTTCCAGGACCTCCCCTGGAAAGCCGAATTGCCGGGCCAGGGTGAGCGCGTAGGACTGTCCGGGAATGCCGGAAACAAGCCGGAAAGTGGGCTTGCCCGTTTGTTCATCGAAAATCATGGCCGCGTTGGCCATCCCCTTTTCCTCCTGGGTGAGGAGCTTCAACAGGGGTTGGTGGGTGTTGGCCATCACCGTGGCTCCCTTTTCCCTGAACGTCTCCAGGCAGGCGATGCCTAAGGCCCCGCCCTCGCGGGGGTCCGTGCCCGCGCCCAGCTCGTCCAAGAGGAAAAGCGTGTCCGGCCCGCTGTGGTCCATCATGCGTTTCAGGGCCTTGAGCTTCGCCGCGTAGGTGCTTAAGTGGTCCGAGAGGCTTTGACCGTCCTCCAGGTCCGAGTCGAAATGGGCCAAGGGGGGCAGCTCGCTTTCACCCCGTGCCAAAACCGGAAGGCCGGCTTGGGCCATCACGCAGGTGAGCCCCAAGGTCTTCAGGGCCACGGTCTTCCCGCCCGCGTTGGGCCCGGACACCAGGATCACCTTCACGCCGTCCTTGAATTCGATGTCCAGGGGGACCACTTTTTCCCTGAACTGTTCCCGGTTTTCCAGGGCCAGGAGGGGGTGCCGGGCGCCATTCAGGGATAAGCCGGACCCGGCCCGGGGGACGAGGAATTGCCCGTCGTAGCGGGAGGCGAAGATCGCCAGCACCCCGTGGGCGTCCACTTCGGCGCAGGCGATGACCGCGGCCTCCAGGAGGTCGCCCGAGGCCAGGACCGACTGGGTGGTTTCCCGGAGGATCCTGCGGATTTCCTCATCCTCCCTCAGCAGCGCCTCCTTGACGCGGTTGTTGCTCTCCACGATCTCGCGGGGCTCCACGAAAAGGGTGGACCCGGAGGAGGACATGCCGTGGATGAAGCCCGGCACCTGGCTTTGCCGGTCCCGCTTGACGGGAACGACCAGCCGGCCCTCCCTTTCGGTCACGATTTTTTCCTGCAACGCCTCGGCCGTTTCGTCCTTCTGGAGGAAGGATTGGTAGAAGTTTTGGACCTCGGCCTTCAGGGATCTCAATTGGTCGCGCAGGCCCTTCAGTTCGGGCGAAGCCGTATCCAGGATCTCCCCCTTGTCGGAAACGGTGGATTTCAGCTTCTCCTTTAGCTCCGGCAGGGCGTGAAGCCGCCCGA
>JASHQZ010000044.1 GCA_030038835.1 candidate division FCPU426 bacterium | reverse complement strand
TCCCGCAGCGCGGAAAGCTATTCCTGCGCTTTGATGGGCCTGCTTTGGGTTTTAGTGGATTCCAGCGCCATGCCTTATGTGGCAGCCGGACTCACCGCTTTCATGGTTGAATTATCCCTGTATTACGCGTTAAAGAAAAACATCAAAAGACCAAGGCCTTTCACGCAGATACAAGGCATCCCGTGCTTGATTGTTCCCCCGGATGAATTCAGCTTTCCTTCCGGCCATACGGCGGCGGCTTTCCTCATGGCCACCCTGGTTTCCATGGCTTTCCCTTTTTTGACGGTTCCCGCCCTGCTTTGGGCCATGTTGGTCGGGTTTTCCCGGGTTTACCTGGGAGTCCACTATCCCTCGGACGCCCTGGCGGGGATGGCGTTGGGGGTTCTCAGCGCCGAAACCGGCCTTTTTTTCCTTCGCTGGGCTTTTCATTTGAGTTTTTAGCCGGGGATTGTTGACATCAGCGATGATCGTCGAACCACCCGGAACTCCACAGGTCCCTTTCCAAGCCAACCCAGTCGGCTAACATTCTTTTTAGGTGAAACTTTCACCCGGTTTTTTGCGTCGAATAAGATGGAGCGGTTCGTAAAACCAGGAGGAGATAAAGGGCGGAACTCCTAGGTGGCCCTTGTTTTTCGGTAGTGCGTTAGTTTGAAATAAGCCGTCATTGCGAGGCCCAGCCCCAATCGGAGTGATTTGGGCCAGGCTTGTGGTAGTTGGCCGAATTCAGGCCGACCATCCTGGGGATAAAGCCCCAGGACAATCTCAGGCAGTTATGCCGGAAATATCAACGGCAAAACCTGAGATTCCCACGTCGCAAACCGAGCCTATCGGCTCTGCTCCTCGGAATGACGGCAAACTGAACCTGCTTTTCCGGGGGATTGCAAAATTCCGGAAGATCGCCTAAGTTTCCATTAGCGCGGAATTGGTTTTAGATGCTCATCCAAGAACGGGTTGGGATTATGTTCTCCAAACGTAAAATTTTATGGCGGTCGTTTTTAATGGGCTTGACCCTGATGTTTTCCTTTAACTCCCGCCTTATCGCCGACGCCCCCGGCCAGCTTAATCCGGCATGGAATCCCGCCCCGAACAACCCTTGCCATGCGTTCCCGCTCCAAATCAGCTCACGCCGCTATACGGCCAACCGGTTGGAAGAGGCGAAAAACCACACGACCGAAACCCTGGCTTCAGTTCCGTCCGTCCCGCGAGGGTTATTCCCCGTTAGCCAAGTTTTCCCCCGGCATTTTGGCAAGGCCGGAGCCCCTGACATGGGGGCCTTTTTCCCTCCCCTTAGAGTTTAAAACTTTTCCTTCATAAACGGGTCACGCCTGTGATTTTGGATCACACAGGCGGAACTTCTCACGGTTCACATCCCATTGATAAAAGGAAAAGCCATGAAAACAACTAAAGACGCAAATTCAAAATCCAGGAGTCCGTTGACGACGGCTCCTCGAAATCCCAAACCCAAAAAAGACGCTTTAACGCATGTTTTCCGCGTGAAACTCGTGGAGCTGGCCATGCGCCGGCCCATCACCATGGTGGTGCTTTGCGTCGCCATCGCCCTGGGCGCCCTTTCCGCCCTTTTCAACATGCAATTCGACATTTTCCCCAATTTGGGCACGCCCCAGATCTTCGTGGTGGAACCTTACGGCGGCTTGAGCCCCGCCCAGGTGGAAAGCTTCCTCACCTACAATTTCGAGAGCCAGTTTTTCTACGTCAACGGCATCGAACACATCGAGTCCAAGTCCATCGCCCAAACCTCCATCATCAAGCTCCAGTTTTATCCAGGCACCAACATGGCCGCGGCCATGGCCGAGGTGGTGGCCTATTCCAGCCGTGCCTTGAAAAACATGCCGGCCGGGACCCTTCCGCCCCTGATCCTGCGCTTTGACAGCGGCAGCCTGCCCGTGGGCGACCTGGTCTTTTCCAGCCCCGGCCGCAGCCTGGGGGACATCGAGGACTACGCCCTCAACTACGTCCGGCCCCTCCTGGCCACGCTGCCGGGCATCCTGGCCCCCAACCCTTTCGGGTCCTCGCCCCGCACCATCGTCATCAGCGTGGACCCGAAGAAGCTCCGCCAATACAACCTGTCCCCCGAGGACGTGGCGGATTCGCTTGCCAAATCCAACGTGATCATCCCAGCCGGAAACCTGGAAATCGGCACCCAGTATCCCTTGGTCCCGATGAACTCCATCGTGGAGAAGACCGACGCGCTCTTGAGCGTGCCCATCCGCCTGGGCACTTACCCCACGGTCTTCCTCAAGGATATCGGAACGGTGGAGGACGCCACCGACATCCAGGTGGGTTACGCGCTCTTGAACGGAAAGCGCACCATCTACCTGCCGGTCACCAAGCACTCGGACGCCTCCACCCTCACGGTGGTCAACGAGGTCAAGAAGAATATCCCGCTTTTCAAAAGCGTACTGCCCAAGGATATCGACGTGAGTTACGAGTTCGACCAGTCGGTGGCGGTGAAGGACTCCATCAGTTCGCTGGCCTTCGAGGGGGCCATGGGCGCCTTCCTGACCGGCTTGATGGTGCTCCTCTTCCTGGGCGATTGGCGAAGCGCCCTTATCGTCGTCATCAACATCCCACTGGCCGTCATGGGCGCCGTCCTCAGCCTTAAAATCGCGGGCCAGACCATCAATATCATGACCCTGGGCGGCTTGGCGCTGGCCATCGGCATCCTGGTGGACGAGAGCGTCATCACCATCGAGAACATCCACGTGCGCCTGGAAAAGGGGGAAAGCCTGGCCCTGGCCTCCATCAACGGCGCCAGTGAGATTTTCCGGCCCGCCTTCCTGATCATGCTGTGCATCCTGGCGGTCTTCATCCCGGCCTTTTTCATGGGAGGCATGGCCAAGGCCCTTTTCGTGCCGCTCACCCTGGCCGTGGGGTTTGCCATCGTCTGGGCCTTTTTCCTGTCCATGACCATCGTGCCCATCCTGGCCACCTGGCTGATGCCCAAGCGTCACGGGCACGGGCCGGATCGGCCTTCCGCCCAACCGCCGAAGGAGCCGTTCATTGAAAGGTTAAGGCGGGGCCATGGAAGGATCCTGGAGTTCATCTACAACCGCCGGTGGCTTTTCCTATCCGGCTACGCCTTGGTGGCCGTGGTGGTTATCCTGGGACTGGGGACCCTCATTGGGCGCGAAATATTTCCTAGGGTGGAAAGCCACCAGCTGGCCTTGAGGGTGAGGGCCCCAACCGGAACCGCCATTGACGAGACCGAGCGCATCCTGCTGAAGGTGATCGACCTTATTCAGCAAACCGCGGGGGCCGGCAACGTGGAAACCACCCTGGGCTACGTGGGCACCCAGCCCACCCAATACGCCATCAACTCCATCTTCCTCTGGACTTCCGGGCCCCAGGAGGCCACCCTGCAGGTGCAATTGAAGGAGGATTCCAGGATTTCCACGGCCGACCTGCAGGAAAAGTTGCGGGCCCTTTTTGCCCGGCAACTGCCGGGCATCGAGGTCAGCTTCGAGGCCAGCGGAATGGTGGACAAGGTCATGAGCCAGGGCTCGCCCAAGCCCATCGAGATCGCGGTGAGCGGCCACGACTTGGACGAGGACCGGCAGGTGGCGGGCGAGGTCAAGCAGGCCCTTCAGGCCGTGCCCGGCATCCGCGACCTGCAATACGGCCAGCCCTTCGACTACCCAGCGGTGGAGGTCCACGTGGACCGCGAAAAGGCCGGCCTTCGGGGGGTGCAGGTGGCCGATATCGGGCGGTCCATCATCCCCGTCACCTCCTCCAGCCGGTTCACCCTGCTGAACTTTTGGGAGGACACCCACAGCGGCATCAACTATCAGGTGCAGGTGGAGGTGCCGGAAAAACTGGTCACCTCCATCGACGAATTCCGGAAGGTGCCGATTTCCGTCAATGGCGCGGCCCTGCCGCTGGATTACTTCGCCACCGTGCAGTCCACGACCGCCGTGGCCGAGTACGACCGCTATAACATGCTGCGAATGGCGACCATCACGGCCAACCTGCACGGTATCGACCTGGGACACGCGGCGGAAAAAATCGAGAAGGCCCTCCAGGCTGTCCGCGCCAACATGCCCCGGGGGACCCAGCTTCGGATAAGGGGCCAGATCCAGAGCCTGGACACCATGGTGGGAGGGCTTTCGGCCGGGCTTCTTTTCGCCATCGTGGTGATCCTGTTGCTTTTGGCCGGAAGCTTTGAGTCCTTTCCCATTTCCTT
The DNA here is from genome assembly GCA_030038835.1 of candidate division FCPU426 bacterium. GTDB lineage: Bacteria > Oederibacteriota > Muellerivitia > Muellerivitales > Muellerivitaceae > JAJPJW01. The sequence continues at coordinate 928 of JASHQZ010000044.1, read as the reverse complement.
GATCGTCCTCTCCAACTTGCCCGCGGTGCTGACCGGGGCCCTCGTCGTGCTTTATTTGAACGGATCCACCCTCAACATCGAGTCCTTCATGGGAACCATCATGGCGGTCGGGGTTTCGGTCTCCAACTCGATCCTCCTGGTGGCTTTCGCGGACCTCACGCGCCGGTCGGGCGTGCATTCGTGGCAGGCGGCGGTCTACGGCGCCCAAAGCCGCCTGAGGCCGGTTTTGATGACCGCCATCGCCATGGTCGTGGGAATGATCCCCATGGCCCTGGGGCTCTCGGAGAGCGGCCAACAGAGCGCGCCGCTGGCCCGGGCGGTCATCGGCGGCCTTTTGGGCTCCACCCTCACCACGCTTTTGATCATGCCGGTCATTTACGCCATCGTCCACCGTGACAAACCCACTTATACGGCTTCCTTGGACCCCGTGGATCCCACCAGCGCCTATTACGAGGAGGTTTCGAAATGAAAGATCCAAGAACAAAATTGAACCACCAAGGGCACAAAGACACAAAGAAAAACCCAGCCCTAAAAAAACGGCCCCGGAAGTTGTTTTGCGGAAAATCAACCCATGGTTTTTCGAAATTTTTCTTGGTGCCCTTTGTGTCTTTGTGGCTCAACATTTCTTTTTCGAATTTCGCCCGCGCCCAGGAAACCCGGCCCCCGGCCTTGACCTTGGGCCAGGCCTTGCGGGCGGCCGAGAAATATAACCCTTCCCTGAAAGTCGCCGCTTCGAGGGAAGAGGAGTCGCGCCAAAACTCCCGGGCCTCGGATTCAGGTTTTTACCCGGACCTGGGACTGGCCGGGGTGGCCTCCAATGGCCTGCCGGGCTCGCCCTCCGGATTCGGAACTTCCGGTTTGGACAGTTTTCCCGGCATCGTGGGCTCCCCTTACCGCCAAGGCCCCGCGGCGGACGCCTACGCCAAAT
>JASHQZ010000005.1 GCA_030038835.1 candidate division FCPU426 bacterium | reverse complement strand
CGGGGGTGGGGGAAATCGTGAAGGAAGGCTATCCCGACCATACGGCCTTCGACCCCAAGGATGTCCACTTCGACCCCAAGAGCGACCCGGCCAAGCCCGCCTGGTACATGGTGGACGTGAAATTCGTGAAGGCCTGCAAGCAGGTCCTCCCCCTGGATTTCCTCAAGAAGGTGCCGGGGCTCAAGAACATGGCCCTTTTCAAGTATTCCCGCCTGTCGGTGCAGCCCGTGACCGAGGAGGAGTGGAAAATCATCAACCGTTTGATCGATTCCCAGTAAAATAATCCCCTATGCTTCGATTTTTCAGACGGTTGGGTCCGCTCTGGGCGGCCTTCCTGGGCGTTTCAGCCGTCCTGGCCGACCCGCCGCCGTTCTTTAAGCCCCAGCAGGATGTCCCGCTTCCCGGAAACACCTCCCGCTTCGACTACCAAAGCCTCGACCCACAGTCCGGCCTTCTCTACATCGCCCACATGGGCGAGGGTCAGATACTCCTTTTCAACACGAAAAAAGGCGAGCTGCAAGCTACCCTTTCGGGTTTTCCCGGCGTGACCGGCCTTCTCGTCGTTCCCGAGCTTCACCGGCTTTACGCCAGCGTGACCACCCGCCACGAGGTGGACGTGGTGGACACGCAGACCCTGAAAACCCTGGCCCGAATCCCCGCGGGGAATTTTCCTTGCGGCATGGCCTACGTGCCGGGCCTGCGCCAGGTTTACGTCTCCGACGAAAGGGGCGGGGAGGAAGTGGTGATCGACGCGGTCCAGGACAAGCGCCTGGCCTTCGTCAAGATGGGCGGCGAGGTGGGGGACAGCTGCTACGATCCGGGCAGCAGCCGCGTTTTCGCCGACGTGCAATCCCAGAACGAGCTGGTGGCCCTCAATCCCCAGACCCGCAAGGTCCTGCTGCGCTACTCGCTGCAATCCGGCAGACATCCCAACGGCCTCTGCCTGGACCCCAATTCCCGCCTGGCCTTCGTGGCCTGCGGCGGGGACGCCAAACTGGTGGTGGTGGACCTGGATCACTTCCAGGAGGTGGGCGTTTCGGACGTGGGCAAGGGGCCGGACACCATGGCTTTCGACCCCCAGCTGGGCTATCTCTACGCGGCCTCGGAATCGGGAACGGTCTCGGTCTTCCGGGTGCGGGACCGCCAGGTGGAAAAAGTCGGGGACTTTTTCGTGGGCGCCAACGCCCACTCGGTGGCCCTGGACCCGGCCACGCACCTTCTTTATTTCCCCCTTCGCCAGGGGGATAGCGGGCCGGTGCTGCGCATCCTGAAACCCGCGAATTGATTCACAACCAATGTTGAACCACCAAGGCACCAAGGGCACCAAGAAAGGCTTAAGAAAAATTTGGTTTTAATTCCTTGTTACTTTTCTTTTGAAGTTCTTGGTGCCCTTGGTGCCTTGGTGGTTCAAACAGGTTGATGTTGGAGCCTTAAGGCTGGCCCGCATAGGAAAGCTTGAAGGCCAGGTCGGTCGTGATGGGGGGCAGGGAAACCTCGGCGGACCCCTGGGCCACCTCCACCTTCACCGAACCCGTCGCAATGCCCTTGTCCGTATCCCACCATTCCAGGTTCCAGTCCCCGTCCCGGTTGAGGCCCGCCAGCTTCAGCCTTCCTCCCTCGACCCTGGGTGTGGAGGGGCTCGCGTAAGTGAAGGCCCGGGACTGCACCCGCCCCAGCACCCGGTCCCTCCCGTTTAAGGCCTTGCACCGCAGGGCCCCCACGAAACGGGTGAGCGTGTAGGAAGCCACCTGCACCCAGTCCGTGCCGGTGGAATCCACGAAGATGTCGTGGGTCCCGGCGGGCACCTTGATAACGTAAACACCATTGGCAGTCACGGGCAGGTCACTGACCTCCGTGGGCTTCCCGTCCAGGGTGAGGGTGAGCTTGGGGCTTCCCCAGGAGGACACGGTGTTCAAGGCCACCTTGAATTCGGCTGCCTGGGAGAGCGTCATGTGGAAGGTGGGCGGGTTGCGGAACTGGGCCTTTTGGGTGCTGTACACGAAGCCCGTCAAGTTTGCCTCGGAGGGGCTTACGCCCCCGTCGGGGGTCAAGGTGAAGAGGCTCTGGGGGGCCTTCACGCCCCAGCCGTTGTTGCCCGGGGAAAAAGCCAGGTCCGTGGAGGAAGGCGTGGTGACCTGGAAAGCCACGGGCTGGTAGCCCCGGGAGTCCAGGTCCTCGCCCTTGAGGAAGCGCGCGATGCCCGTCCAGCGCCAGTAGAGGTTGCCCGGGCCCACGTAGTTGTCCCACCACCAGGGGAAGCCGCCCCCGGCCGCCTTGGCCGTGAGGGACCCCCAGTTGGTGTTGTGGATGAAGATGCCCGTGGGGTCGCGCTGGTTCTCGGAGCCCCCGGCGCCCCCGATGCCCATCTCCCCCACCACGAAGGGCTTGCCCGGGTTCTTGGCGCGCATGCCCCCGGCGATCCCGTCCACCACCTGGGCCATGTCCATCCCGCCGTAGTTATGCTCCTGGGTGAATTGCATGCCCGCGTTCCAAACGTCCGTGGGCCATTTGAGGGCGTTGGCGTAGCTGGTGGTCACCAGGTGGCGGTAGGGGTCGTTGGCCTTCAGCCAGTCGCCCATCTCCTGGTGGAAGGTGACGGACTCGGCCAAGTGGTCGGCGTAATGGTCGGTCCATTCCATCTCGTTGAAGATCTCCCAGGACTCCAGGGCCGTGGAATAGGCGTAGCGCGCGATGAGGTAGCGCCAGTTGCGCTGGATCAAGGCCATCGCTTTCGGGTTGGTCCAGACCTCTTCGGGCTTGTCCAGGAAGCCCTTGGGGTTGGCCGCCCGGTTGTAAGGGTTGCTGTCCCAGTTGGGGTTGGTGGTGGAGGAGAATTTGCCGTGGTTGATGAGGCACAGGAGCGCGTAGACCTTGTTTTGCGCGCAGAGGTTGAGGAGGTAGTCCAGCTCCCAGGCTTCCTTCATGCGGCCCATGTAGTCGCCCGGAAGTTGGGTGCCGGCGCCATACGCGTAAGACCACTCGATCTCGGTCCACCAGGGCGCCTGCCACAGGCGGACGTAGTTGCCGCCGGCTGCGGCCAGGGCGGGAAGCCATTGGTCGTAATCGAAGGTCCTTCCCTTTCCGCCCCAGGCCATGTTCTCGCCCAGGGGGAAATAGGGGTCGCCGTTATCGAAGGCGAAGTACTCCGGGTCCTTGGCGGAGACCCGCACGAAGCCGGGGTTGGAGGAGGCGGTGACGGTGAAGGAGCGGGATGGAAGTTCGGCCTTGCCCGAATCATCCACGGCTTGAAGGCGGTAGGTCCAGGTACCGGCCTCGTTGGGGGCGAAACGCACCTTCCATACCGGCGGCCCCAGGGGAGTCAGGGTCTCGGAATTGCCGCCGCCGCTTCGCTCGTAATCCTGGAAGTAAAACCCGTGAACGGTCGCGGCCGCGCCCGAAGGCGAGGTGAAGACCGCGCTCACGTCGATTTCTGACGGGTCAAAGGGATTTTCGTAGTCCCGGCCTAAGTTAAAGGTGGCCTCGAACTTTTCGTATTTTCCCACCGGGCCGTTGTCCGTGACGCCGCTGAATTGGGCGGCTTGGACGGGGAGGGGCGGCACCAGCGACAGAATTCCGGCTAGGACGGCGGCGGCGAGGCGCATGGAGGCTCCTTGGGTTTTGAGGTGGGACCGATTTTAACCGGTTTCGGACGCTTCAGGACAAGGAACTCTGGGACGAATGGCGGGTTAAGGTCCGGTCCCTTGGATTGGCCTTGAAGGTTTCCCTGGCGCGTCCAAAGGACATGGAACCCCCGGCCCCGATCTTCGTGCTTTCCTGCGAGCGCTCCGGCTCGACCCTGCTTCAATTCATCCTGGACACCCACCCGGACCTCTCTGCCCCCGGGGAACTGGCCTTGGGCGTCCTGATCGGGAACCTGCGCACGACGGTGAGCCGTTCCTTCGGGACGAAAATCGCGGAAGCCCCCGGGGCGCGGGAGGAGGCGGAGCGGCGGGAAGTGAGGGATCTGGTGTCCGGCCTCCTGGGGCGCTTCACGGAGGGCCAGGGCAAGAAGGCCTGGTGCGACAAGACCCCCTCCAACCTGCGGTACCTGCCCCAGCTGGAATGGGCCTTCCCCGACGCCCGCTACATCTGCCTGCACCGCAACGCCCCGGACGTGGTGCATTCCTGCCTGGAGCTTCCCGAAAGGGAATTCCTCTGGTGGGCCCTGTCCTACGTGGTCAAGCGCCAGCGGAACCTGCCCGCGGCTTTCCTGGACAATTGGGCGGACAGGACCCATGACATGCTGGCCCTGGAATCGCGCAATCCCCGGACCTGCCGGATCCGCTACGAGGACCTGGTGGCGGACCCAGTGGCGGCCCTTACCCCGGTCTTCCGGTTCCTGGGGCTTGCCTGGGAGCCTTCGATGCTGGAGCGGGTTTTCAACGTTCCCCGGGACCCTTCCATGGGAGGGGATTCCAAGATCTTCCAGACCCGCCGCATCGAGACGGACCGGGTGGGCAAGGGCGCGGCCCTGGAAGCCGACCTGCTGTCGCGGGTGCCGGCGGACTTACGGGAGCGCCAAAAGGAGCTCCAACGGCAACTGGGATATGAAACGAAGGTTGGGATTTAGAACTGGTAACGGTAACAAAATTCGTTTTTAAGGTCTATCCTCCTCTCCCTCGAGGGGAGAGGGCCGGGGTGAGGGTGGATTTTACTTGGTGAAACACCCCTCACCCTACCCTCTCCCGCAAGGGGCGAGGGTTTGGGTTAATTTTGTTACCGGCTCTTAAGAACTTCCGACTTCCGCCCGTGAAATTTTCTTGGAAGGCGCCGGACATTGGGGCATGATGGCCCGGCTGGCCATTTCCGGTTCCCGAGGCAACCATGAAATCCATTTTGTACGACATCCTGCTCATCATTTTCGGGATGATCCTGATCCTATTCCGGAATTTTTACGCCCAGCTCGGCCAGAAGGGCGCCAAGATCGACATCGGGAAGGACAACAAGGTCGGGAACCAGATTTACAAGTGGAACGCCACTATCGTAGGCGCGGGTTTCGTGCTGTTGGGGGCTTACTTGCTTTACCAGAACTTGATGAAGATCGGGCAGTAAGGGCATTTCAAACGGCTGTTTTTCTGCAACCCTTAGAG
>JASHQZ010000043.1 GCA_030038835.1 candidate division FCPU426 bacterium | reverse complement strand
TCCCAAGCTGGCCGACATCGCCAAGTTCCCGCCCACCGAGGCGGGGAAAGGTGCCTGCCAGGAAGTGGTGGAAACCAGACCGGATTTGACCGCCCTGCCTGTGCTCAAATGCTGGCCCCAGGACGGCGGCCGGTTCATCACTTTCCCCCTCGTTTACACCCAGGATCCGGAAACGGGCCTGCGCAACATCGGCATGTACCGCATGCAGGTCTACGACGCCGCGACCACCGGAATGCACTGGCAGGTTCACCACGGAGGGGCAGGGCACCACCGCAAGGCGGAAAAAATGGGGAAGCGCCTGGAAGCGGCGGTGGCCTTGGGCGGAGACCCAGCTCTGACTTACGCGGCCACGGCGCCATTGCCCGAAGGCATCGACGAGCTGCTTTTCGCGGGTTTTTTAAGGAAGAAGCCTGTGGAGCTGGTGAAGTGCAAAACCGTGGACCTCGTGGTCCACGCGGACGCGGATTTCGTGCTGGAAGGCTATGTGGAGGCGGGGGAGCGCCGCCTGGAAGGGCCCTTCGGGGACCATACGGGTTATTACAGCCTGGCGGACCAGTATCCCGTGTTCCACGTGACTTGCGTCACGCGCCGCAAGAATCCCATCTACCCCACCACCCTCGTGGGCAAACCGCCCATGGAGGACGGCTACCTGGGAAAAGCCACGGAGCGACTTTTCCTGCCGCTGATGCAGAAGGTGCTTCCGGAAATCACGGATATTGAACTTCCCGTGGAAGGCATCTTCCACAACCTGGCCATCGTGTCCATCGACAAGCAGTATCCCCAGCATGCCCGAAAAGTCATGTTCGCCTTGTGGGGACTGGGGCAGATGATGCTCAATAAAATCCTGGTAATCGTGGACAAGGACACTAACGTCCACGATTACGGCCAGGTGCTTTGGCGGGTGGGGAACTGCATGGACGCCAAGAGGGATGTGGTGGTGACCGAGGGACCCTTGGACGTTCTGGACCATACCTCACCCATGTGGGCCTGGGGCGGGAAGATGGGCATTGACGCGACGAAAAAGTGGAAGGAAGAGGGTTTTAATAGGGAATGGCCGGAGGAACTTATCATGACGCCTGGGATCGAGGAAAAAGTGCTCCCGATTTTGAAAAAGTATGGGTTGACTAAATAGTCGGGTAAAAGTTGAAAAGGGCAAAATGTTGAAAGTTTTTCTTGGTGAGCTTGGTGCCCTTGGTGGTTCAAACTGCTTTGAAAGGTTTTAAATGAGCCAGCAAATCCAGACGATGTTTTCGAATATCGCGCCCACCTACGACCAGGCCAACCACGCCTTGTCGTTCAACAAGGACATCCAGTGGCGCAAGGACGCGGTCCGGCAAATGCTCAAGGACGGGTTCAAACCCAGCCGCGTCCTGGACCTTTGCGCCGGAACCGGGGATTTTGCCCTGGCGGTCAAGGCGCAGGCGCCCGAAGCCCAGGTGGTCCTGGCTGATTTCTCCAAGGCCATGCTGCTCCTGGCCAAGGAAAAGACGGGTGTGGCAGAAGGCTTTGAAATCCTGGGGGCGGATGCCCTAAAACTTCCATTCCATGATATGGCCTTTGACGCGGTGGTCTGCGGATTTGGCGTCCGCAACCTGGATAACTTGGAAGCGGGTTTGAAGGAAATCGGGCGGATGCTGAAACCCGGTGGGCGGGTGGGGATCCTGGAATTCTTCAAGCCGACCGGCTTTTTGAACCGTCTGGCCCATGCTTTTTACGTGGGCGCCATTGTTCCCATGAGGGGCGGGGCTATTTCGGGCAATAAACAGGCTTATGAATACCTCCAAAAAACGGCCAAGAATTTCGCTTCCCTTGATGAATTCATGAAGGTCATGGAAAAATGCGGGTTCAAGGATATTTCCGTGGAGAGCAAGACCATGGGCGTAGCCGTGAGCCTTGTGGCGGTCAGAAAGTAGGGAAGGGATGAAGAAGATACTGGTAGCGATAACAGGCGCATCGGGCACCATCTATGCCCGACGGTTTTTCCAGCACTTTCCCTATGACGACTGGGAAGTGCACGCTGTGGTTTCGGAGTCCGCCCGGATCGTGGCCTCCCACGAAGGGGGGCTCAACCTGCCGCCCCACGTGCGGGAATGGGACGAGAAGGACCTGACCGCCCCTTCGGCCAGCGGCTCCAACAAGTTCGAAGCAATGGTAGTCATCCCTTGTTCCACCACCACCCTCGGCAAACTGGCCCATGGCATCGCTGACAACCTCATCACCCGGTCCGGCGAGGTTTTCCTCAAGGAGCGCCGCAAGCTCATCCTGGTGCCCCGGGAAACACCCCTTTCCCTCATTCAAATCAAGAACATGGAACTCCTGACCCTGGCTGGGGCCCATATCATTCCGGCCACTCCCAGCTTTTACGGCAATCCCAAGACCATCGAGAACCTGGTGGATACGGTGATCGCCCGGGTTTACGACCACGCGGACATCCAAGCGGAGGTATCCAAACGGTGGAGGGAAGAAGAAAAGAAAGTTAGAAGTGAGGAGTGAAGAGTTGGGAGTCTTTATAATTTGGAAATTTCATCTTGGAATTTCAAAACATCCATAACTTCTAGTTCCTAACTACTAACTTCTCACTTGATTGTCCAAGAGTAAAATATGCTAGAAAGAATAAAAACCTTCAGCAGTTTGGTAGTTTTACCTCACTCGGTCTTCGCCTTGCCTTTCGCACTGGCGAGCCTCTTGACCGCCACCCATGGCCGGCCTTCCCTGCATGTCCTGTTTTGGGTGATCGTCTGCATGGTCCTGGCCCGAACGACCGCCATGGCCTATAACCGGCTGGTGGACGCGGATATTGACGCCAAGAATCCCCGCACGAAAAACAGGGATATTCCGGCGGGTCGCATTGAGGTTTGGCAGGTGCGGGTGATCGTTTGGGCTTGCGGCCTAAGTTTCGTGTTGGCTACCACCCAATTAAACTGGCTCGCCGCGACACTGTCCATCCCCGCTCTCGTCATCGTCCTTTTTTATTCCCATACCAAGCGCTTTACTTGGACCTCCCACCTGTTCCTGGGGTTGGCGCTGGGAGTGGCGCCCGTCGGAGCTTGGATCGCGGCCACGGGTGCCTTCGCGCCCGGACCTTTCTGGTTGATGGCGGCGGTCATTTGCTTCCTGGCCGGCTTTGATATTTTGTACGCCACGCAGGATGAGGCGTTTGACAAGAAAGAAGGGCTTCAATCTTGGGTTGTGCGTTGGGGCCTTCCTGACAGCCTCAAAGCCTCTCGATTCTTCCATGCCTGTATGTTAGGATTCCTGACCGGATTCGGGGTTCAGGCCGGTTTTCCCCCCGTTTATTACTGGGGAATCGGCATCATCGGGGCGGTCCTGCTTTACCAGCATAAAAACGCGTATCGACTGGAATCCGGCGAAGGCAGGCCGCGGTTCACCCTTTCCCCTTCCATGATGAAGATGAACGGATGGATTTCCATCCTTTACTTCGGCGTCGTAGGAGTCACGGTTTGGTTCTCAAAAGGCTTTTAAACCAGTCCCCCCTCAAGGACATCTACGAAAAGGTCGAGCAAGGGGTCCGTATCACCGATGAGGACGCCCTGCGCCTTTACCAGACCAACGACCTTTACGTCCTGGGCGCCATGGCCAACCTGGCGCGCGAGCGGAAAAACGGCAACGACACCTTTTACAACATCAACCGCCATATCGATTACACCAATGTTTGCGCCACCACCTGCAAGTTCTGCGCGTTTTCCCGCTTTGAGGGCGAGGAAGGCGCCTTCGAGTTCACCCACCAGCAGATCGCCCAGAAAGCCAAAGAAGCCTTTGAACGGGAGAACATTACCGAGTTGCACATCGTGGGCGGGCTTCATCCCACCTACGGCTTCGAGTGGTACGAGGACATGCTTCGACTTTTGAAGAAAACCGTGCCGAGCGTTCACCTGAAGTGTTTCACGGGCGTGGAGATCAATTTTTTTGCCGACAAATACAACATGCCTTATGGGGAAGTGCTGTCGCGGCTCAAGGCTGCGGGGCTAGATTCCATGCCCGGGGGTGGCGCCGAAATCTTCCATCCCGAGGTGAGGGAGCAGATATGCCCCGGCAAGGCCACGGCGAACCAATGGATCGAGGTGCACCGAACCGCCCATGGGCTGGGGCTCAAGACCAACGCCACCATGCTTTACGGCCATATCGAGAAATACGAGCACCGCGTGGACCACATGCGGCGCTTAAGGAAACTGCAGGACGAGACCGGCGGCTTCCAGACCTTCATCCCCCTGGCCTTCCACCCCGACCACACGGCCATGGACCATTTCGCCAGGCCCAGCGGAATGGAAGACCTGAAAACCCTGGCCATCGGCCGGGTTTACCTCGATAATTTTCCCCATATCAAGGCCTACTGGATCATGCTAGGCGTGAGGCTGGCCCAACTCTCCCTTTCCTACGGCGTGGACGACATTGACGGCAC
>JASHQZ010000042.1 GCA_030038835.1 candidate division FCPU426 bacterium | reverse complement strand
GAGCCGGGATCGCCTAAGTGTTCACCCTGGAACCCCCGCACGCGGGCCGCGGCCAGGACTCCGCCCAAGGTGGGGTCCTCTCCCGAGCCCTCCGAAATGCGGCCCCAGCGGGGTTCGCGGGAAACGTCCACCATAGGCGCGAAGGTCCAGCGCACCCCGGCGGCCGAGGCTTCCTGGGCCGCCACATGGGCGCATTTTTCGAGAAGGTCGGGATTCCAGGCGCAATCCTCGGCCAAGGGAATGGGGAAGATGGTCTTATAACCGTGGATGACGTCTAAACCCAAGATCAGGGGAATGTGGAGGCGGGACTGTTCCACAGCGATCTTTTGATACTCGTTGGCGTCTTTCGCGCCGAAAATGTTCAGGAGGGAACCCACCTTGCCTTCCGCGATCTCGCCCTTGATCTTGTCCGCGGTGGATTTCCAAGGGCTGTATTGGACCATCTGGCCGATTTTTTCCTCCAAGGTCATCTTGGCCATCAAGGTTTTGACCTTGGCGTCGATGGCGGAAATTCGCGCCCGGCCTTTGGGCTTGGACGGGGCTGGGGCGGTGGAAGGGGCCATATCTTGGGCCCGGACCAAGGAAATGGCGGTGAAAAAAATAACGGCGGTGATCAGGCGGTATTTCATGGAAAGCTCCCTTGAAAAAAGTATTCCGGAACATTCGGCCCGGCTTTGGAAATCGAGAAGCAATTTTATCCCAGGCCCCAAGGGGATCGAGGAAAAATCGCATTTGTCAAAGCGGGGCCAGGACAGGCGCTTCTCTTGACCCAAAGTTCTTCGCCGCCACGTTTGAGTAAGCGCTTTTCATTGAACCTTTCAACCGTTGCGAGCCGGAGGACGGGGTTTTCTCCGTTGACGGTCCTGGTGGCCTATGACATACTAACAACGCTTGCGACCTTTCCGTTTAATCCAACGACAGAAACCCATTTTTGGTTTTTCTTTGGAGGTTTTATGAAAAATCTTCGATTGGTGATGGTCGGTCTCATTTGCCTTTCCCTCCCTTCCTTATTAGGCCTCAACGGTTGTTCCAAAAGCAGCGGAACCCAAATCCGTATTTCCTCCTGGGGTTCCCCCGAAGAAAATCAGATCCTGTCCAATCTCATCGACAAATACAACCAATCCCACCCAGGGATCACCGTGGTTTTGGAACGGACTGCCTTCGAGGACTATGTCCAGCATCTTTTGACCCAGATCGCCGGAGGGGAAGGACCGGACGTGATCTTCGTGGAAGCGAATAATTTCGTCAATTTTTATCTCCGGGGCGCCTTGGAACCCTTGAACCCCTATATCCAGGCTGACCATTTTGATTTGAGCGTCTACTATCCCCAAGCCATCGACCGTTATACCGTGGACGGCCAAACCTATGTTGTGCCGCGCGACATCGCCCCGATCGGCCTGATCTTTTACAACAAGAAGGCTTTTGACGAGGCGGGCATCCCTTACCCCACGGACGATTGGACCTACGAAGACTTCGTGGCCGACGGCAAGAAATTGATGAAAAAGGACGACAAGGGCAACGTGACCCGCTGGGGTTTCGTGGACGATTGGCCGAATTTCGACGCATGGGTCTATGATTTCGGAGGCAGCTTCGCGGATGACGTGAAGCACCCCACCAAATGGACCTTCGCCACGGACCCGAACACCCTCAAGGGAATCCAGTTCCGGGCCGACATGATGAACAAATACAAAATGATGCTGCCACCCTCCGGCTTGGCTGCCATGGGTGGGATGGGCACGGGCGACATGTTCACGAATGGGACTGTCGCCATGTTCCTTTCGGGTCTTTGGAAGACTCCCACTTTCCGAATGGCCAAGGACCTCCAATGGGACGTGGTGATGATGCCCAAGGGTTCCGATGGCATCCGCGGGTTCTCCTCGGGCGGTTCGGGCTACGGCATCCTGAAGTCCTCCGCCCACAAAAAAGAGGCTTGGGACCTGGTGAAGTATATTTCGGGGGAGGAAGGGGCAAAGATGCTGGCCGAGACAGGTTTGGCCCAGCCCGCCATCATGTCCGTTTCCAACTCGCCGGTGTTCCTGGACGGCCAGGATCCAAAAAACAAAAAAGTGGTTTTGGAAGCCATCAAATATATGAAATACAATCCCATGTGCAAGAACTGGTTGGAAGTCCACGACAGCATCATCAATCCCGAGTTGGACAAGGTATGGAGCGGTTCTGAAACCGCCGAGGAGGCCATGGCCCACTTGCAGCCCTTGCTGGAAAAGAATCCACCGCAGACCCAATAGAAACCTCGGGAAGCGATGAGAATTTTGAATGTGGAAATTTTTTGGGTCAAAGATACAAAAAACTTACTTTAACTCAAACTCAAAACCGCCTTTGAGGGGGACTCGTTGAAAATGACATCGGCCGAACGAAAAGAAGCCATCAGTGCCTTCATCTTTTTGTCGCCTTTCCTAGTTTGGATGGTCTTCCTGATGGGAGGGCCCATCCTGGCCGCCTTCTTCCTTTCTTTCTGCAAGTGGGATATCCTGACGCCCATCCAATTCGTCGGGTTCGACAACTACAAAGAGATGTTTTTTCAAGATCCGCGGTTTTGGAAGTCCCTTTTCAACACGGCCTACTTCACCTTCCTTTCGGTCCCCATTGGCATGGTGCTTTCCATCGCCGTGGCCCTTCTCATGAACCAAAAAGTGAAGGGCATCGGTATTTACAGGACGCTCTTTTACCTGCCTTCAGTGGTGGGAGCGGGCGTGGCCGTGGCGGTCCTTTGGAAATGGATCTTCAACGCCGACTCGGGGCTTTTGAATTACATGATCTCGCTTTTGACCGGAGTTCCCATTGCCGATTGCCCCAAGTGGCTGGCGAGCGAGGCCTGGAGCAAGCCGGCCTTGGTCATCATGAGCCTATGGGGCGTGGGCGGGGGCATGATCATTTACCTGGCGGGTTTGCAGGGTATCCCCTTCACGCTTTATGAGGCCGCAGAAATTGACGGGGCCAACCGCTGGCAACAATTTTGGACCGTAACCCTGCCGGGACTTTCGCCGGTCATCTTTTTCCAATTGATCATTTCTATAGTCGGCTCTTTCCAAATCTTTACTCAGGTGGACGTCATGACCGACGGACTCGGCGGGCCCGCCGATTCCACGCTGGTGATGGTGCTTTATATCTACCAGAAGGCCTTCAAGTATTACCAAATGGGTTACGCTTCGGCCCTTTCCTGGGTGCTGTTCATTGCCATTTTGCTGGCTACTTGGCTGCAGTTTAAGTATTCCAAGTGGGTTTACTACGAAGGCGAACTACGAAAATAAAGTCGTGGGTGTCGAACCATGGTTTTTTGGACTCATTTATGAATCCAAAAATTTCGCGAGATTAGAAATACCGAACTAAAAATTTTTTTAAGGATTTTGAGAATGACCGACCCAACCGTCCCCTCCCCTGCGGCTTCGCCTACGGGTTTTTGGGCCAGCAAACGTCGCGCCGATAAGATCACCCGAGCCATTGTGACCATTCTCCTCGTGCTGGGTTCGGTTGTCATGATGCTGCCGATCGTCTGGATGTTGTCCACTTCCTTCAAAACCCGCACGGACGTTTTTTCCATCCCGCCGGTTTGGATTCCCAGCCCGCTTCATTGGGAAAACTACCCGATGGCCTGGAACGTTTCGGGCATGTACTCCACCGAGGACTGGAGTTTCCTGGGCATCCCCTTCCACGGCGTCACTTTCACCACCTATACCCTCAATACCCTCACCATCGCGGTCTTGAGCTGCCTCGGGACCACCCTTTCCTCCTCGCTGGTAGCTTTCGCCTTCGCCCGATTGAGGTTTCCAGGACGGGGACCCCTTTTCATCCTATGCCTGGCCACCATGATGGTGCCGACCCAGGTCACCATGATCCCTACCTTCATCCTCTTTAAGAGCATTGGGTGGTACGACACCTTTTACCCCCTGATTGTGCCGGCCTTCCTGGGCGGCGGGGCCTATAACATTTTCCTCATGCGCCAGTTTTTCATGAGCATCCCCTATGAGATGGACGAGGCGGCCAAGATCGACGGCTGCTCCAACTTCGGGGTTTATTGGAGAATCCTCCTGCCGCTCTGCAAGCCGGCCTTGACCACCGTGGCCGTTTTCTCATTCGTTTATAACTGGACCGATTACTTGAATCCCCTCATCTACCTCGACACGAACAGCAAAAAGACCCTGGCTTTGGGGCTCAAGAACTTCGTCTCCCTCTATGGGCAGGACTACCACCTGCTGATGGCGGCGTCCCTGCTGGTCTCCATCCCCATCGCGGTCCTTTTCCTGATCGGCCAGAGGTACTTCATCCAGGGAATCGCCACCACGGGATTGAAATAGTTCAATTGCAATTTGGGGTTTAAAAACTATAATTGCACACCTAAACGGCCCTTGTTCCATCCGTGGGACAAGGGCTTTCCTTTTGGCCCCCGGGCTCCAAGGATTGTTTACCTGAATTTTCGATGACCGACACCCTTTGCCGTCGACCTATTGAAGCCGTGTTGTAAGTCCATCCATTGTTAAGGAGAGTTTTAATGAAGAGCGCCTCGCTTTCACCATTGGGCAAGGAAAAGTTTTTCTTTACCTCGGAATCCGTCACCGAGGGCCATCCGGACAAGGTGGCCGACGCCGTCTCCGACGGCATCCTGGACGCCTGCCTGAAGCAGGACCCGTTGAGCCGGGTGGCCTGCGAGACCCTCCTAACCTGCAACTGGGTGGTGGTGGCCGGCGAGATCACCACCAAGGCCCAGGTCAACTGGAGCCAGGTGGTTCGCGACACCATCCGCAAGATCGGCTATGTCGACGCCAAAGCCGGATTGGACGCGGACACGGCCGGTGTCTCCGTCGCCATCAACCGCCAGTCGCCGGACATCGCCATGGGCGTGGATACGGGTGGAGCGGGCGACCAGGGAATGATGTTCGGCTTCGCTTGCCGCGAAACCCCCGAACTGATGCCCCTTCCCATCATGCTGGCCCACCGGTTGGTGGAAAAGCTGGCTGCCGTGCGCAAGTCGGGGAAGATCGCCTACCTTAGGCCCGACGGCAAAAGCCAGGTCTCGGTGGAATACATCGGCGGCAAACCCGTGCGCGTGGACGCGGT
>JASHQZ010000360.1 GCA_030038835.1 candidate division FCPU426 bacterium | reverse complement strand
GATGATAGGCCCTTACCTTGAACTTGGGCTTGCGCATCTGCTTGTTCACCAAACATTTTTTGGCCATAGAATCTCCTAGTTCCGGAAGGGCATGCCTAGCAGCTTTAACAGCTCCTTAGCCTGCTCGTCGTTTTTGGCGTTGGTAGCGAAGGTGATGTCCATCCCGTGGATGGATTGAACGTTGTCGAAATTGATCTCGGGAAAAATGATCTGCTCCTTGAGCCCCAACGTGTAATTCCCTCGCCCGTCAAAGGATCGGGTGGGCACGCCCCGGAAATCGCGGATGCGGGGGAAGGCCACCATGAAAAGGCGCTCCATGAACTGAAACATGCGGGTTCCCCGGAGTGTCACCTTGGCGCCCAAGGGCTGGTTGGCCCTAAGCTTGAAGTTAGAAATGGCCTTTTTGGAGCGCGTAATGGCTGGCTTTTGGCCGCTGATCATAGACAACTCCTCCACGGCCATGTCCAAGAGCTTGATGTTATTTTCCGAAGCCGCTTTGCCGACGCAGACGTTGATGACAATTTTTTCTACCTTCGGCACGTTCATGACGTTTTTAATTTCGAATTTCTTCATCAAAGCGGGGATGATCTCCCGGGTATATTTTTCCTTTAAAATTGTTGTCGTGGGCATCTCACTTTTCCTTATCAAGGATTTCGCCACACTTCTTGCAAGCGCGGGCTTTCTGTCCGCTGGCGAGCGTCTTGTGCGCGACGCGGGTAGCCTTTTCACACTTGGGACATATCACCTGAAGGTTGGAAGTGTGGACGAGCGACTCTTTCTCCATGATCCCTCCCTGGGGGAACTGGGGGTTTTGGTTGGGGCGGATATGGCGCTTAACCATGTTGATCTTTTCCACCAATGCCTTCTCAGCCTTGGGGAACAGGCGGATAACCCGGCCTTTTTTACCTCGGTCCTTCCCTGTCAATACGACGACGGTATCTTCGCGGTGAACGTGCATGGCTTACAAGACCTCCGGGGCCAACGAAATGATTTTCATGAAGTTTTTTTCCCTCAATTCCCGAGTCACGGGCCCAAAAATGCGGGTTCCACGAGGGTTCAGCTGGTCGTTGATGATGACCGCCGCGTTTTCGTCGAAGCGGATGTTGGATCCGTCAGGGCGGTTAAAAACCCGGCGTTGACGCACAATGACGGCTTTCACCACTTCGCTCTTCTTGACTCCTGCGCCTGGGATAGCCTCCTTCACTGCGGCCACAATAATGTCGCCGATGGCCGCATAACGGCGTTTGGTGCCGCCCAAGACGTGAATGCACATGATCTTGGTGGCCCCACTGTTGTCGGCCACGTTCAGCATGGTTTGGGGCATGATCATACTTTGGCCTCCTCGATCTCCACGGCCTTCTTGAGGATCTTTACCAGTCTCCAATGCTTGTCAGCGCTGATGGGCCTGGTTTCGGCCACCAGGACCACATCCCCTTTTTTGGTCTCATTCTTTGGATCGTGGATCTTAAACTTACTACGCCGGCGAACAAGCTTTTGGTAGAGGGGGTGCTTGACAAGTCGTTCGATTGAAA
This sequence comes from candidate division FCPU426 bacterium, assembly GCA_030038835.1. Classification (GTDB taxonomy): domain Bacteria; phylum Oederibacteriota; class Muellerivitia; order Muellerivitales; family Muellerivitaceae; genus JAJPJW01. The sequence continues at coordinate 5,149 of JASHQZ010000360.1, read as the reverse complement.
CTATCGCTGTTTTATCCATTTTCCGGCTGACCACCACCGCCGTCTTGACTCGAGGTTGGGGGCGTTCTTTGTTTTTCTTGGATTCTTCCGTCATGAATCTCTCCTCACGAGGCCTTAAAGCCCTTTTCTTTTTCCCGCAGAATGGTTTTCAATCGGGCCACGTTACGGCGGGCTTCACGAATTTTCATGGGATTTTCCAACTGCTTGGTGGCCAGTTGAATCTTCAGGTTGAAAAGTTCCTCTTCCTTGGAGATCAACTGTTGTTTCAACTGGTCCACGCTCAGTTCACGGATTTCCTTGGGTTTCATGTCATGCCCCTACCTGGGTGCGTAAAATGGTCTTCGTCTTGACCGGAAGTTTATGGGAGGCCAACTCGAATGCTTCTAAGGCCACGGGTTCCGGGCAACCGCTTAATTCAAATAGAATGCGGCCGGGTTTGACGACAGCGGCCCAATGATCTGGAGCACCCTTGCCGCCGCCCATGCGAACTTCAGCGGGCTTACGGGTAATGGGTTTATCAGGGAATATTCTCACCCACAGTTTTCCAACCCGTTTCATGTGGCGGTTGATGGCCACGCGGGCCGCTTCGATCTGCCGGTCGGTAACATAACCCGCCCCTTGTGACTTCAGGGCATATTCCCCGAAGGCGAAGGCCGCGCCGTTCTTGGTCTGGCCCCGCATCCGGCCCTTCATGGTTTTGCGATATTTAACGCGCTTCGGCATCAACATAGTCAACTCCTCGCTTCACCGGGAGCGGCCGCCGCCTTGGATGGAGCGGTTGGCTGCGCCGGTTTTTTGTCCCGAGGTGCGGACTTGGGTTTCGCCGCCATGGATTCCTCTTGTTTGTCCTTAGCCCCGAAAATTTCTCGTTTGAAGACCCAGCATTTGACACCGATTTTTCCATAGGTGGTGCTCGCCTCGGCGAACCCGAAATCAATGTCGGCCCGGAGCGTGTGGAGGGGAACCCGGCCCTCCCGGTACCACTCGGTACGGGCAATTTCCGCGCCCGCCAAACGCCCCGAACACATGATCTTGATGCCCTTGGCTCCGCCATCCAGGGCCCCCTGAATAGCTTTCTTCATGGCGCGGCGAAAAGCCACTCGCTTTTCCAGCTGGCCTGACACTCCCTCGGCGATTAATTGGGCATTGGTTTCGGGGTGCTTTTCTTCGTTGATGTTGATCCGGACATCTTTCTTGGTGAAACGCTGCAGTTCTTCCTTGAGCTTGTCGACCTCCGAGCCCTTTTTGCCAATCACGATGCCGGGGCGGGATGCGAAAATGTCCACCTCAACGGTTTCTCCCTTTCGCTTTAAAACCACCCGGGCGATACCAGCATGCTTCAAGCGCAGTTTGACAAACTTGCGGATTTCAATATCTTCAAGGAGCGTCTGGGTGTAATTCTTTTGCTTGGCGTTGAACCAAAGAGAATCCCAATCGCGGATGATGCCTACCCGTAACCCGGTCGGTTTGATTTTCTGTCCCAAAAAATCCTCCCAATCCTTTGCTAGTTTTTCGTTTCGTCCGAAACGACTACTTTGATGTGGCTGGTCCTTTTATGGATAAGGCTGGCCCGTCCCATGGCCCGTGGGATGAACCGGCGAGTGTTACGCATCATGGGACCGCCATCTACCTGGATGGACTTGACGACCAGCTTGTCGATGTCCACCCGCTCCTTTTGTCCAGCATTAGAAACGGCTGCCTTCAGGATTTTTGCCAATTCGCCCGCCGCCCGCTTCTTGGTGAAAGCCAGGATGTTCAAGGCCTCTGCCACGGGCTTTTTTCGGATAAGTTCCACCACCTGCCGGGCTTTGCGCGGGGTGACCCGAGTGTATCGAGAAACGGCCTGTGCTTGCATCGATGACCTCGTTTCCTTACTTTAATGCAACGGCTTTTTCAGTCTTGACCGCCCCGTGCGCCTTGAAGGTGCGGGTCGGCGCGAATTCCCCCAGCTTGTGGCCCACCATGTTTTCCGTAATGAAAACAGGGATGAATTTTTTACCATTATGGATGGCAAAGGTATGTCCTACCATTTCCGGATGGACCGTAGAGCGTCGAGCGTAAGTCTTGATCACCTTTTTGTCACCGGCACGGTTCATCTTTTGGACCAGTTTCAAAAGTTTTGGCTCCACATAGGGGCCCTTTTTAATCGATCGGCTCATGATTTAAACCTCTTCTCTATTTACGGCGCTTCACGATGTACTTATCCGTCAACTTGTTGTGGCGCGTCTTATAGCCCTTGGTCGGCTTGCCCCACGGTGTAGTCGGATGGCGCCCGCCGGAAGTCTTTCCTTCGCCACCACCCATAGGATGGCCGTCGCCCGGCCGGGTCACCACACCGCGAGACTGGGGTCTCTCGCCCATCCAGCGCATGCGGCCGGCCTTTCCGATACTGACGTTGATGTGGTCCAAATTCCCCACTTGGCCGATGGAAGCCATGCACTCCACATGGATTTTGCGCATCTCGCCCGAGGGTAGCTTCACCGTGGCGTATTCCCCCTCCCGGGCCATCAATTGGGCCACGGCCCCAGCCGAACGCGCTAATTGACCGCCCTTGCCCGCACGGATCTCGATGTTGTGAATCATGGAACCCAAGGGGATGTCCTTGAGTTTCATGGCGTGGCCGGGCTTCACATCAGCGCCCTGGCCCGCCAAAACATGGTCGCCCACCTGCAGGCCCTCAGGGGCCAGGATGTACCGCTTTTCCCCGTCCAGGTATTGGAGCAGGGCAATGCGGGAAGTGCGGTTTGGATCGTATTCCAGCGACACGACTTTGGCCGGCATTCCTGCCTTTTCCCGTCCAAAGTCGATTAGGCGGTATTGGCGCTTGTGCCCGGCGCCCCGGTGGCGGCTGGTGATGCGGCCGTACATATTACGCCCGCCGGTGGCTTTAAGCGGTTCCACCAATGATTTTTCTGGCGCCTTCTTGGTCAAATGTTCATCCACGATGGCCGTCATCGCCCGGCGGCCAGCGGAAGTTGGTTTGTAAGCTTTAATAGCCATTGTTCTTAAGCCCCTTCAAACAATTCGATTTTTTGACCGGCTTTCAACGTCACGATCGCCTTTTTCCAGCGGTAGGGTTTGGAAAAGCTGCGGCCCACCCGCCGGATCTTAGCCGGCAGGTTAGTGGTGTTCACCTTTTGGACTTCTACTTTGTCCTTCTTAAAAATAGATTCTACGGCGTTCTTGATCTCCTGTTTCGTGGCCGAGGATCTCACCTCGAAGGAGTACTTGTTGTTCTCCCGCAATTGAGTGCTCCTTTCGGTAATCAAAGGCCGCACAATGACTTCCTGGATCTTTTTCATGACGCCTTCCCCTTATCCAACGTCATCTTTGGTTTGGGTTCGATCAATCGTTTCAATGCGTCTTGGGTCAGTACAACGACGTCATGGGTCAGGATCTCATAAGTATTGAGATTCCCCCTAGAAAGCACCTTAGCCTTCGGCAGGTTCCGGAAGCTCTTTAATATAGCGTCATTTGCCACATCCACCACAATGAGACATTTTTGGCCGTTCAAACCCAGGCTAGTCAACAAATCTACTGCCTTCTTGGTTTTAGGAGTGGAGAATTGGACATCTTCAATCACTAAGATTTTTCCCTGGGCCGCCTTGTCCGAAAGGGACTCCACCAGAGCTTGCCGCCTCATTTTTTGGGGGAGGACCATGGAATAATCCCGAGGCTTAGGCCCGTGAGCGATGCCTCCACCAACAAACTGCACGGCGCGGATGGAGCCCTGCCGGGCGTTTCCTGTTCCTTTTTGTTTGAAGGGCTTCTTGCCTCCGCCAGAAACTTCGCCCCGGCGTTTGGTTTTCACCGTCCCCAACCGTTGGTTGGCCAGGTGGGTATTGACACTTCGCCACAAATGGTGGGCCCGCGGCTTGACGCCGAAGAAGGCCTCGGGTAGTTCCACTTGACTGGTCGATTGGCCCGCGGAGCTGTAAAGATTGGCTTTAGGCATAGAATCTCACCTTTATTTTTTAACGCTAGGCCGAACCGTCACAAGACCACCGTCGGCGCCCGGCACTGCGCCCTTCACGAACAAAAGATTATTTTCCGCATCCACTTTGACAACCCTCAGGTTCAAGACCGTGTATTGTTGGGTCCCCATATGCCCTGGCATACGGCTGCCGGGATAAACGCGGGACGGGTCGGAGGAAGCTCCGATGCCGCCCGGAGCACGATGAAACATGCTGCCGTGAGAATTACGGCCTCCCCGGAAACCGTGACGCCGCACCACGCCTTGGAAACCTTTACCTTTGGAAAGCCCCGTTACGTCCACCCAAGCCACGTCCTTGAGGTTCTCCACCGTCAAGGTTTGACCCACTTGGAAAGGGGAAACGTCCGAAACGCGAACCTCTCTCAAAAACCGTTTCGGAGTCGCACCGGACTTCTTGAAATGACCTTGGAGGGCCTTGGTGGTGTGTTTTTCTTTTTTTTCGGTGAAACCCATTTGAAGGGCGTTGTAGCCCTCCTTGTCCCGGGTTTTCTTTTGAACCACCACGCAGGGACCCACCTCTAAAACCGTCACGTGGGTAGCTTTGCCGCTTTCCTCGAAAAAAGTGGTCTGGCCGACTTTTTTGCCGATCAGGGTTTTCACGCTGTCACTCATTTTTTTACCTTTACAGCTTGATCTCGACGTCCACGCCGGCCGGAAGGTCGAGTTTCATCAAGGCATCAATGGTTCTTTGGTTGGGGTTCACGATGTCCACCAGTCGCTTGTGGGTGCGAATCTCGAATTGCTCCCGCGATTTCTTATCCACGTGCGGACTGCGCAACACGGTGTAGCGGTTGATCTCCGTGGGCAAGGGCACCGGGCCCAACACGATGGCACCCGTGCGACGAACGGTCTCAATGATTTCCACTGTCGAGCGATCCAGAAGCCGGTGATCGTAGGCCTTCAACTTGATTCGGATTTTTTGACTCGTGGCCGTAGCCATTCTTATCCCGCCTTTTCTTTACTCGATGATCTGGGTGACGACGCCGGCGCCCACCGTGTGGCCGCCCTCCCGGATCGCGAACCGCAGTTCCTTCTCCATCGCCACCGGCACGATCAACTCGATCTCCATCGTGATGTTGTCCCCCGGCATGCACATCTCCACTCCCTGCGGCAGCTTCACGCTCCCCGTCACGTCCGTCGTCCTAAAGAAGAACT
>JASHQZ010000359.1 GCA_030038835.1 candidate division FCPU426 bacterium | reverse complement strand
TTATTTAACTTCCTTAACGGGTATCAAGGAAGCCCCTTGAAGGGCCGACTGGAGCAATAAGGACGCTGCCACCTTGTCGATCTTTTGGCGGCGGTCTTCCCTACGGCTGTTGCCCTCGATCATCAGTCGTTCCGCTTGTTTGCTGGTCAGGCGTTCATCCACGAAAAAAATGGGCAGGTTCAGTTTTTCGGATAGTTTGAGGGTAAAATCCCGGACCTTCTTCGTGGTGGAACTTTCGGTTCCATCCATGTTTAAAGGAAGCCCCACAATGACCTGGGTGACCTCATATTGGTTGACCAATCCCCCGATGGCGATGATGTCTTTTTGGGTTCCGGCGGATTTCAAGACCGTGAGGGGTTGGGCCGTGACGCCCAGGGGGTCCGACAAGGCTACCCCAATGCGCACATGGCCCAAGTCAAGGCCCAGCCAGCGCCTCAATGAATGGCCTTTTCCAGGATTTGGGGCACTTGCTTGAGGGCCTCGTCCACCTTGGTGGCGTCCTTGCCGCCGGCTTGGGCCAAGTCCGGCCTTCCGCCACCGCCGCCACCCGTGATCTTGGCCACTTCCTTCACGATGTCCCCGGCTTTGACTTTACCCGTCAAATCTTTGGTAACGCCCGCGATAAAAGCGATTTGGTCCGGTTTCCCACTCCCAAGGACGATGACGCCGCTTCCCATTTTAGACTTCAAGGTGTCGATGAGCTGGCGCATTCCATCGGCGTCCAGTTCGTCAGTGCGGGCCACGACCAGCGGAACACCTTTCACATCCTTCTTTTGGCCCAGAACCTCATCCACCAGGCTGCCGGCCAACTTGGACTTGAGGGAGGACAGTTCTTTTTCCTTGGATTTTAAATCATCCAACAAGGCCTGTACCTTGGTTTTGAGTTCCGCTTCCGAGCCTTTCAAAAGCTGGCCTATCTCCTTGAGCGTTTCCTCTTTTTGGAGCACCTGGGCAATGGACCCCTCTCCGGTGACGGCCTCGATACGCCGCACGCCCGAGGCCACCGAGGATTCGCTGATGATCTTGAACAAACCGATGTCGCCCGTGCGGCTCACGTGGGTCCCGCCGCAAAGCTCGGTGGAGAACCCCGGCACGTCCACCACCCGCACCCTCTCGCCGTATTTCTCGCTGAAAAAGGCCAGGGCGCCCTTTTTCTTGGCCTCGTCGAAGCTCATTTCCTGCTTGGTGACCTCGATGTTGTCCAGGATGCGCTGGTTGACCAGGTGCTCGATCTGCCGTAATTGCCCGGGTTTGACCGCCTCAAAGTGGGTGAAGTCGAACCGGAGCCGGTCCGGCCCCACGTAGCTTCCGGCCTGGCCCACGTGGGTTCCCAAGACCTGCCGCAGGGCCGCGTGCAGGAGGTGGGTGGCGGTGTGGTTGCGCATGGTTTCCCTTCGCTCGCTTTCCTCCACCGTGGCCTCCACTTTCTGGCCTTGGGAAAGCTTGCCGCGCTTCAGGAAGCACCAATGGCCGACCAAGTGGTCGCTGACCATCTGTGTGTCCAGTACGTCCGCCAAGGCAACCTCGGCGGGATTGGAGCCTTGCAGCACGCCCTTGTCGCCCACCTGCCCGCCCTTTTCGGCGTAAAAGGGCGTCTGGTCGAGCAGCACGAAGCCGTATTCCCCCTCGTCGAGCTTCTCCACCGGTTCGTGTTTCTTGTCCTTGACCCGGACGACCTGGACGACCTTGCCCGTGTCCTTGGTTTTCTCATAGCCCTTGAAAACCGTGGCGGCCAACTTGGAATCCAGTTCCTTATAAAGAGGCGGCAAAACCGCGTCACCGCTTCCCTTCCATCCCATGCGGGCTTTTTCCTTTTGGCTTTCCATAGCCCTTTGGAACCCGGTCTCATCCACCGACAGCCCTTTCTCCCTCAGGATTTCCTTGGTAATGTCCAATGGAAAGCCGTAGGTGTCATAAAGGGTGAAGGCCTCTTCCCCCGGAAGCACCGTTTTCTTGGATTTTTGAAGGGCTTCGATTTTCTCCATCAGGCGCTCGGTACCTGAAGCCAGGGTCTCGTAAAACCGTTCTTCTTCAGCCCGCACAACATTAATAATATGTGCCTGGCGGTCTACGACTTCCGCATAAACCCCGCCCATGATTTTGCCGACTTCAGGAACTAAACGATTAAGAAAGGGTTGATTAAGATCCAACAATTTTCCATGACGAATGGCGCGACGTATGATTCTTCGAAGGACGTATCCTCGTCCTTCATTAGAAGGGAGTACACCATCCGCAATAAGAAATGTAGTAGCCCGTAAGTGATCGCTTATTACTTTTAAAGAGGTATATCTCAAGTGAGTTGTTACTGGGTTCATATTTGCTAAATGCGCTACTGCTTTCATCAAAGGAAATAAGAGGTCCGTCTCAAAATTGGAGGAGACATTTTGCATGACGCTGGCGACCCGCTCCAGGCCCATGCCCGTGTCGATATTGGGCTTGGGCAAGGGCTTTAGACTGCCGTCTTCCTGCTTGTCGAACTGGGTAAAAACCAGGTTCCAGATTTCCAGGAACCGGCCCTCTTCGGCCTCCTTCTCAAAGTCCTTGGTGGCGCCCTTTTCAGGGGCTAAATCCACATATATCTCCGAACAGGGGCCGCAGGGGCCTGTAGGGCCCATCGTCCAAAAGTTGGAATCCTCGCCCATTCGGACGATGCGCTCCGCGGGCAGGCCGGCCGACTTCTTCCATAGTTCGATGGCTTCGTCATCCTTCTCATAAACCGACACCCAGAGACGGGTCTTTTCGATTTTGAGGATCTGTGTCACGAACTCCCAGCCCCATTCAATGGCTTCCTTCTTGAAATAACCGCCGAAGGAGAAGTTGCCCAGCATTTCGAAAAAGGTATGGTGCCGGGCCGTGTAGCCCACGCGTTCCAGGTCGCCGGTGCGGAAGCATTTCTGGCAGGAGGCCGCGTAGGGGACCTTGTGCGGGAAAGGCACGGTACCCAAGAAATAGGGTTTGAA
>JASHQZ010000358.1 GCA_030038835.1 candidate division FCPU426 bacterium | reverse complement strand
CAACTCAAAACTTCACTATTGATGTGATTCCCACCCTTATCATCATCACCGCATAGGCGGACAAAAGCAGCGCCGCCAGCTTGGAGACCACTTTGGTGCCGGTCAAACCCATCCACTGCATGAGACTGGACGACCTTTTAAACACCCCCCATGAAATCAACAGGTTCAGCGCCAAACACAAGGCGATTTGAAGGGGTGAAAAGCGGTCCCGCAAAAGGATCAAGGTGGCGAAGACCGCCGGGCCGACCAGCAGGGGAATGCCAAAAGGGACAATGCCCAGGCTTTCCGAGTTTTCGGACACAGACATCATTTTCTGGTCCCAAACCACGTCCCGCAGGGCCACCACTAGGACCAAAAGGCCCCCGGCGACCTGGAAGTCGCCGGTCTTCAAGCCGAGCGCGGAAAGCACCAGGGGTCCCAGCGGGATAAAGAGGAGTCCCACGGCCCCCGCCGTGAGGATGGAAAGGTCCACCATCTTCTGCCGCCGGGCGTGGGAGAGTTCAGAAGTCATTTGAATGAAGGCCGGCAGGACGCCCAAGGGGTCCATGGCGACGAAAAGAGGAAGGAAGAGGCTGAGAAGGTCGGTGAAGTTCATGGGGCCCATCTCGCTCGGAAGTCCGAGGTTATTTGGTTTTCATCACGAAAACCCCGTCCCAATCGGGCGGCGTATGGTGCTTTTTCATGAGGCCGCAGCGCTCGATGAAGATTTGGGCCGGGCCGTCCTTGGGGTCCAGGTCAAGGCAGTTCTTGAACCGTTGGACAGCCTCATCCCAGTTTTGGTTGCGGTAAAGGGCCAGGCCCTCCTCGAAAGCCTTAACCTTCATCTCCTTCGTTCCGGCCCCTTTCAACCGGTGGTCCACCAATTCGTAGATGCGGATAGGCTCGTTCTTCCCCTTCACCTTGATCAAGTCCAATTCACGGCAAAGCATGTCCTCCTTGACCATTTGGTAGGTGCTTTCCGCGATGATGATCTCCACATGGTATTCCTTGGTGGTGCCTTCCAGGCGGCTGCCAAGGTTCACCGCGTCCCCGATCAAGGTGTAGTTTTTGATGGACTCGGAGCCGACGAAACCCACGACCATGGGCCCGGTGTTCAACCCGACGCCGATCTGCAGCTGTTCCTTGCCTTCCATCTCCCACTTGGGGTGGAGCACCGTGTGCAGCAGGTCCACCATCCCCAGGGCCGTGCTGCAGGCGCGATAGGCGTGGTCCTTCTGGGCCGTGGGCGCGCCCCAAAAGGCCATGATGGCGTCGCCGATGTACTTGTCCAGCGTCCCCTCGGTCTGGAAGATGAGGTAGGTCATTTGGGTCAGGTATTCATTGAGGATCTCCACCACCTCGTGGGGCGTGTGTTTCTCGGAGAAAGTGGTGAAGCTGCGCACGTCGGAGAACATGACCGTCAATTCCTTTTCCTCGCCTCCCAGTTCGATGCCCGCGGGCAACTTCAGTATTTCCTCCACCACCTTGGGCGCCACCATGCTTTGGAACATTTGCTTCATGTAGCGGCTGTGCCTCACTTCGGTGCGGAACTTATAGGTGGTCAGCATCAGGAACGTCAGGATGAGGGCCGAGGAGGGGTACGTCATGTTGATCACGAAGTTGAGTTCGCCGAATAGGACGCAGGACAAGGCGATATAAATCGCCAGGGAAAGGAGGAACCAGATGGTCCCTTGAATGGGGGTCAGGCGGGGGATGAGATACCACATCAGCATGGCCGCCACCACGATCAGCAGCAGTGTGGAATCATCCGGCGCCTTGGTCAAAAAATTCCCCGAAAGGACGTTTTCCAATACGTTGGCGTTGGTGTCCATCCCCGGGGCGTTCTGCAAAAAGGGCGTTGGGCGCACATCGCCCAGTCCCACCGCGTCGGTTCCAACGACCACAGCCGAACCCTTTAACTCCCGTGGATCAACCTTCCCATCCAAAAGATCACACGCCGAATAAGTGGGGAACTCAAAAAGCTCCTTTTCCCCGTCACCCTCCGGGATCCTCATGGAAAAAGGGCCGCAATAATTGATGAGGGCGAACCCGTCGGACGAGATGGGAATTTTCCGGTCTCCCACCTCGGCGAAATCCCCCACGCGGACCCTGATGGGATCATGGACCCCCATAAAATACCGCGCCATTTGAAGGGAGGCGTGGGGGATTCCTTCCCCATGGTACATGATGACGGTCGGGTAATACCGGTAGATGCCGTCGGCGTACGGAAAAACGCGCGTGTGGCCCGAATCCAGGGTGGCTTGTTGAAGCCCTGGGATGGCGACGAGAAGGGACTGGGCATGGACGAGTTCAGTGACGGATTCGTTGACGATTTTGACGACGCCCGGGCTGAGGACTTGGGTGACGGACCCGTCGAACTCCGCGGGGGTCATGTGGAGGTTTTCCGGTTCGGGCGTCCGTCCCTCGTTGGGGGACAAAAAAGGCTCGATCAAGAGAAAAACATTGCCGGCGTCCTTCATGGCCGCGGCCAATTGGACGTCCCCGTTCTGGCTCGATTGGAACTTTTCAATATCGGCCCGCATCTTCTCCCGGATGGAATCGACGGATTTGGAGGAGCCCCGGATGGAGGCATTCAACGCCTTATCGAGCTGGGATAGCATGTTTTCTTGGGTGCGCTCCGGCTCGGGGAAAAAGACGTCATAAAAAATATCCTTCACGCCGTCGGCTTTAAGCTGGCGGATCATCTGGGCGTGGATGGACCGTGGCCAGGGCCACTGCCCCACTTCCTTCAGGCTTTTCTCGTCGATGGCGATTATTTTGATGGGCGCCGCGGGAGCGCGTGTTCCGCGCACGTTGAAGCGGAAATCGATGGTTTTATTCTCAAGGGACTCGAAAAGGGGAACGTTGATTTGGTCGCAGGCGAAGAGAAGCAACATAACGCCCAGGGCCATGAAAAACGAGGTCTTCTTGCTGTAGTGAACCTTGACTTCCTTGGCGGGGGTCTCGGGCATGCACCCATTCTAAACGGCAATGTTAAATTTTAAATGTTAAATTTTAAATGAAGGTCACCCTTGTTGGCTTTCAGGCCAACAAGGGTTCCCGTAAATTTAAAATTCAAAATTAAGAATTTAAAATCGCGGTTTAGGATGAAGCGCTGCGGTAGTGCTTGAGGCCGGCCTGCCAAATCCAGGCCGTTAGGGCCAGGAAAACCGCCCCTAGGGTGAAGCCGTAGAGGATCAGCCCGCCCTGGAGCTTGTGGATCAAGACCCCCGCCGGGACGTTGGAAACAATCAGCATGGGGATCAGCGTCTGCAAAAGGCGCCTTAAGAGCCAGGGGTAGATTTCGCCCGGGTAACGGGAAAACTGGCCGAACTGCCAGTAAAGCTCCATCAGGTTATTGGACCGGCCGATCCAGAAGGTCCAAACCGACAGGATGAAAAGGATGGAGTAGTAGATGAGGATACTATTGGCCACCAGGGCCGCGAAGAGCACCATGCCGCCCGCGGTGACGCCGATGCCGAGCTTTCCCAGGGCAAAGAGGACGACGCCGATCCCGACGCTGCTGTTGACGATGGAAGCGTAGTCGGTATAACGCAGGGAAACCAGGAACTGGGTGTTGATGGGTTTAACGAGGTTGAAGTCCAGGTCGCCCTGGCGGATCTGGTCGATCAGGCGCATGCAGTTGTCGTAGAAAAGCGCCTCGAAAAGCTGGGAGATGACATAGTTGGTGCCGGCCAGCACCACCATCTCCCACAGGGTCCAGCCCGCGATCTGCCCGGTCTGACCGTACATGACCCCGATATAGATGAACTGCATGACAAGCCACATCATTTCGGTGAAAAGCCGGACCAGGAAGTTGGCCTTGAACTGCATCTCGCGCACCAGGCAGTTCTTCATCATCAAGGCCGTCAGTCTCAGGTATTTTTTGAAGTCGGCCATCTTACCCCCCCACCGCCGAATAGCGTTTCAGGCCGGCTTTCCACATCATCCGCACGATCCCGTAAAAAATACCGGTCCACAGCAAACCCCGCCCCAGGACCGGCAAAAGCTGGTCCTGCGGCACCTTGCCCATCAGGATCATGCAGGGCCAGTAACCCTCGTAGCCGAAGGGCGACAGGAACAAAACCCGGTGCATCGCCTGGGGAAGGATGTTCAGGGGAATGAGCTGCCCCGACATGAAGAACTCCAACATCATGACCACGAAGAGGAAGGTGGAAATTTCCAAGAACCAGAAGGCCAGGGTGCCGATCACGAAGCAGAACTGGATTCCGATGCAAAAGGCGATGGCGAGCGAAACAATGAAGGACAGCCACTCCCAAAAGCTGGGCCAGTGGGTGAAATAATGCCCCGACAGCGACATGAACCAGAAAACAAAGGGGAAGGTTAAAAGCGCGATATACCAGAAGACCAGCTTATGGGCCAGGCGGTACATCACCTGGTACCCGAAATAATCCATGGGCTTGATGAGGTAGCGGTTCAGCTGGCCGTCCTTGATATCCTTGCTGATGTCGCTCATGGTGCCGGGCACGCTGGAAAAGCCCCGGGCGATATACATCAAGGTGTTGTAGACGATCATGTCCTTGAAGGTCATCCCGTTGATGGGCGCCATGCCGCGTCCCGCGTAGACGGCGAACCAGAGGAAGATCATGGTGACCAGGGGCAGGAACCGAAAAATGGCCCCGAAAACGTAATTGGCCCGGTAGGCCATGTCCTCCTGGGTACGGGTGGACAGGATGACCCAGTATTTATGCAGGGGCGACTTCCGGGCTGCCGCAGTTGTTGAGATAGAAGTCGTCATTCTCAATTGGCCTTTTCAAGTTCACAGGTGACAGGTCACAGGCAAAGACGCGCCTTTTCCCTGGCGGCTGTCAACCGTGTGCTTTCAGCTGCTTTCGCCGCCTTTGAACACCTTTTCGATCACTTCTTCGATCGGCACTTCCTCGATGTTGATGTCATCCACGTCAAACCGGCTCAAGATCTCGTTGGAGGCCTTCTTTACTTCTTCCCGCGGCACCTGGAGGACCGCCTTGACCTTGGTGTTTTCCAGGACCTTGCCGAAAGCGGCCAGTTGTTCCGGCGAAACCCCTCCGTTCTTGAAGGCGACCGTGATGAGCTTGGCCTGGGAAAACCGCTCCACCACGGCCTCCAGGCGGCCGTCGAAAATTTTCTTGCCGTGGTTGATCACCACCACCCGGTCGCAAAGGGCCTGGATGTCGTTCATGTAATGGCTGGTCAGGAGGATGGTGGTCTTGGTGCGGCGGTTGTAGTCCTTGATGAATTCCCGGATGTTCTTTTGGGCCACCACGTCCAGGCCGATGGTGGGTTCGTCCAAAAACAATACCCGGGGCCGGTGGAGCAGCGAGGCGATGAGCTCGAATTTCATGCGCTCGCCCAGCGAAAGCTCCCGTACCATGATGCCCAGGAGGTGCTTGACCTGTAGCAACTCGGTCATTTCCTCGAGGGTTTCTTTGTAATCCGCGTCCGAAACCCCGTAGATCTCCTTGTTCAGGAACAGGGATTCCTGCGCCGGCAGGTCCCACCAGAGCTGGTTCTTCTGGCCCATGACCAGGGCAAATTGGCGGCGGTACTCGTTCTTGCGCTCCGAAGGGGTGAAGCCCATGACCCTGGCCGTGCCCGAGGTGGGATAGAGGATGCCCGAGAGCATCTTAAGGGTGGTGGTCTTGCCCGCCCCGTTGGGTCCCAGGAAACCCACCAGTTCCCCTTCCTCGATGTTGAAAGACACGCCGTCCACGGCCCGCACTTCGGTATATTGGCGGTTGAAGAGCCCTTGCACCGCGCCGGCAAGTCCGGGAAGGCGCTTTTGGGTGCGGTAGATTTTGGAAAGGTTCCCGACTTCGATAATGGGCATAAGGAGTTGGATTCCCTTGTGTGTTGATTCCGCCGGACGGTTCGTTATCATAAGGACCCGCCCAGGGTTTTCCAAGTTGACGGCCCGACAATTTTCACCACAGAGGCAAAGGGGCACAATAAAAATCAGGTTGATTAAACCGTATCTCCTTGCCTCTGGGGTCATAAGGTGTTTCTAAATGGCAAATCCGAACACAACCAAGATCATTAAGGAACTCCAGCGCCTTTACCCCGACACTCGCTGTTTCCTGCGCTATAAGACGCCCTTCCAGTTGCTCTGCGCCGTCATCCTTTCCGCCCAATGCACCGACGAGCGCGTCAACATCGTCGCTCCAGGGCTTTTCAAGGCCTTCCCCACCCCGGAAAAACTGGCGCGGGCCAGTCAAAAGGACGTGGAGAAAATCATCAAGTCCACGGGATTTTACCGGAACAAGGCCAAGAACCTTTTGGGGGCTGCCCAGGCTTTACTGGGCTTGTACAAGGGGAAGATGCCCAAGACCATCGAGGAAATGACGGAGATCCCCGGCGTAGGCCGTAAGACCGCCAATGTGGTTTTAGGGGAAGTTTACGGGATTTCGGAAGGGATCACGGTGGATACCCATGTCACCCGTCTTTCCAATCGCTTAGGCTGGACCAAGCACCAGGATGCGGTCAAAATCGAGCGGGATTTAATGAAGATCATTCCCAAGGAGGAGTGGATTCACTTCTCCCACAGGCTTATCCAGCACGGGCGCAAGGTCTGTGATGCCCGCAAGCCGCTTTGCAACGCCTGTACCTTGGTCAAGTGGTGTCCCTCGGCATTTAAAACTTAAGACCGGCCCTGCGCCGAGCCCACAAGGCGAGGCGCAAGCATTGGGTGTGCCATTCCAAGGGAATGGCAGAAGGTCTGTGATGCCCGCAAGCCGCTTTGCGACGCCTGTACCTTAGCCAAGTGGTGTCCCTCGGCGTTTAAAACTTAAGGCCGGCCCTGCGCCGGTCAAACCCTTCGGTCAGTCGTCGCTGGGCCCTTTGGCCCCCATTTCCTTTCCACCGCCCAAGCCCTTATCCCAATTTTTGTCCCTGTCCGTGGGGGTGTCCTTTTCAACCGGCTGGGTCGCGACTTCCTCGGTGCCGGTCCTCATCAGGTCGTCGCCCAGGACCCCGTTGGCGTCGCAAACATGGTAATGCCCATCCTGGAGGAAAACCTGGAAGCTGGCGGTCTTGGGATTTTGCCACCACCAGTAGCCCTGGTCGTAATAAATCCACCGGTCCGCGTAGTCATCACGCCACCAAAACCGCCCTCCTGACCACAAAACCCAATGGAAGGCCCCGTCTTTCTGCCAGCCGTACCAATCATGGCCGTCCTTTTTGATGTGGCAATAATTCCCCGATTTAAAGGAATGCCAATAATATTTCTGGGGGACGCTGTCAGCCTTATTGGCCGAGGACAGCTGGTCCAAAGCGGAGGGATCGGCCAAGTCCGCCATGGTTTGATCCAATGGCACATTATCCAAGTCGTTATCAAGGGTCACCGGTGTTCCATCAAGGGATTGGGACGGTGGGCGCGGCAGGCCGTAATGTCGTGCGTTTGGAATCCTCTCCTTGACGGGAATAGAGGCGGGCTTGGGAAACACGGGAGTGGGAGTCACATCCGGCGGGGTGGCATCCTGGGCAAATGCTTGCCCTCCGGAGCCTAAAGCCAGGATCAACGCGGCGGCCAAATGAAACTTCATGTTTTTCACCTTTCGGGAACGGAGGGATGGCGCGGGGCCCCTCTACGGCTCCCGTTAAAATTATCCTTGGGGCTAACCCATAATAGCCAAGTTTGGCGTCTAGAAGGTTATGGAAACCACTCCGGCCGCTAAACCAGCCACGCCCTTTTTCAACTCCGGCGAACCTGAAAAGACAAACTTAAGGGAATGGATCGGGCTGGGCGCCATTATACTCATTGCGGCCTTTTTGCGCCTCTGGCGGATTGACCAAAACGGAACGGGCAATTCTTATTATGCCGCATGCGTGCGCAGCATGCTGGTGAACTGGCACAATTTTTTCTTTGTTTCCTTTGACCCCGCCGGTTTCGTGACCGTGGATAAACCCCCGGTTTCGCTTTGGATCCAAACGGCCTTCGCCAAACTGCTGGGTTACCGGGGCTTTACCCTGATCCTGCCCCAAACATTGGAAGGCCTGGGCGCCCTGATCCTGGTTTATCACCTGGTCCGCCGCCGTTTCGGATCTTGGGCCGCCCTTTTCTCGGCCCTGCTCCTGGCCGTCTCACCGGTGAGCGTGGCGGTGGACCGCTACAACAACACGGACGCCTGCCTGGTCTTGGTGCTACTTTTGGCGGCTTGGGCCTTGTTCAAGGCGGTTGAAACCGGGAACCGTCCGGCCCTTTACCTTGCCCTCATCCTGGTAGGAATCGGTTTCAATACCAAAATGATGGCGGCCTTCGTGGCTTTGCCTGCCTTTTACCTGACTTATTTTATGGGAGCCCCCTATCCTTGGTTCAAGCGGCTTTGGACGCTTTTCGTCGGCACGATCATCCTTTTAGTCGTGGCCCTGTCCTGGCCCTTGGCCGTGGACTTGACTCC
>JASHQZ010000357.1 GCA_030038835.1 candidate division FCPU426 bacterium | reverse complement strand
GTCCCTCGACGGTGACGATGGACGTGTTCACGGTGGCGTTCCGGAAGATCGCGGCCCAATCGAAGGAGGTCTCGAACGCCGGGGCGCTGACGTGGAACCAGCGGGATGATTGGGGGAATCCCGTGGCCGACGGGCTTTATTACCTGCGCATCCAGGTCTCCGGTCCCCAGCCCTTGACCAAGATCTTTAAGGTCCTCATCACGCGCTGATCCAGGGGTGGTAGTCAACCCCTCTTACGGGGGCCACCCGTTGGTTTTCGCCCGTTTTGCCTTTCATTGACCCCCGTCCTAGTTTCCCTTAATATTAAGTGCACAATCCCCATCCGGTCCGCCCCAATGGCTGAAAAACCCAGTAAGCCCGCTTGGAGAGGACGGAACCTAGAAGGCTTCCTGAAATCCGCCCCGACCGGGGGCGGCAGAGTATGGAAAGCGGAGGACTTCGCATGAATATCACTTCCGTGGCCCCCGGCTGCTATCACCTGGAAGGGCCTTCCCAAAGCGCCTTGCTGGGCAGTCCGCCGGAAATCCTCAAGGCCCTCCTCAAGCAAAAAAAGAAGGTCCCCCACGTCGGTATCCTGCCCGACCTTTCCCACAAGAACGGCGTTTCCCAAATGGCCTTCGAGTTCCTGGGCTACTGGTTCCTTTTCGTTGACCAGGGCTACCAGCAGGGGTTGAAATTCCGCGTGTTGGGAACGCGCCGGATGTGCGAAAAACTTTACGATATCCTGCGCATCACGCTCCTGGGGCCCAGCCGCTTGGAGATGAAAAAGTGGGGACTGAGCAAGGCCCGTATCGACATGCTGGCGGATATGGCCGAGGGCATGGCCATCCAAAAGGACGGCAAGGTCCAACCCATCGAGGACTTGTTTGAGTTCGTCCACCTGCCGGAGGAAGAGGGCGAGGTGTGGGTCCCCATCTTCGCCGATTCCCGCGATTATTTGATCCGGCGCATGGGAAACAACCATTATGAGATTTCCGACCGGGGAACGGTCCACCCGCTGGACTTGAATTTCGAGGGGGAACAGCTTCCCCCATTGGCGGATTTGACCGGGGAAGTGGAAAAACCCGAGGCCTTCCGCCTCAAAGTGCTGGGATCCTACACCGGTTTCGACCCGGAAGGGCCCACGACCGGACTGCTATTGTGGGTGAACGGGAACGGCCTTTTGGTCGATTCCCCGGCCGGCATCAGCAAGTACCTGAAGCAGGTGGGGGTCGCCAAGGACCGGTTGGCGGCCATCATCCAAACCCATGTCCACGACGACCACTGCGCCTTGAGCGAACTGATGCTCTCCGAACACAGCTTCACCCTCATCACGACGCGGGAAATCTATGAGTGCACGGCGCTGAAGGTAGCCCATATCATCGACGAGCCGGTGGAAGTGGTGAAAACCATGATGAAATTCATCGAAGTCATCCCCGGCAAGGCCTACCGCATGTTCGGCGCCGCCTGGGAATTTTTTTACACGGTTCACTCCATTCCCACCGTGGGGTTTAGGGTGACGGTTCCGGACGATAAAGGCAGGCCGCACACCCTGCTTCATTCCAGCGACCTGGATCATTTCAAGGGGATGGACCGGCTGGCGCAGGCGGGGGTGGTCAGCCCCGAGCATGTGGACCGGATGAAAAACCTGGTCAAAGGGGACGAATGCCTTGCCATGATCGACGCCGGCGGCGGGATGATTCACGGTGAGCCCTCGGATTGGGACGGGGTCATCGCCCGATTCCCCCAAACCGAATTCCTCTTTTATCACGTGAATCCCTCCAAGGTGGACGCGGCCAAGTACCAAGTGGCACGCCCCGGATGGGGGAAGACTTTCCTAAAAGAACGCCATTTTCCGCAGTCGGTCTATACGGGCGTACTGCAAACCCTGAAACTTTTCGAGGTCAAGGACCCCAGTTGGATCAATATCCTGTTCTCGCTGGGGGAAGTGGTGGAGCTTCCCAACCGCCACGAGGTGGTGCGCAAGGGGCAAGAAGGCGATTCCTTTTACTTCATCCTCTCCGGAACCCTGGACGTGCTGGACCCCGAGGATAAAAAGGAGCCGCTTTTGGCAACGCTAGAAAGCGGGGACTTTTTCGGCGAGATGTCCATCATCAACAAGTCCAAGACCAGCGCCACGGTGGTGGCCCGGACCCCGGTCATCCTGTTCAAGCTAGCGGGGGATTTGTTCCTGGAATTTGTGGAGAAGAACGACTTGAGAGAAAGTTTTTCCAGCCTTTGGAAACGCCGGCCCCTGATCTCCTCCGTACTCCTTTTCCGGGATTTGGACCCCACGGCCAAACACGAGATTTCCCTGATGGCTAAAAGCCAGGACTTCGCGAAAGGAGAGCTCATCGTCCGGCAGGGAAGCAAGACGGAGGATTTCTACATTATTTCCTCGGGACGGGTGGAAATTAGCAGAAAGAACGAGCACGGGAAGGCTGTCTTTTCCACCGAATTGAGGCCGGGTGACTTTTTCGGAGAAAACGTGGCCATGGGTTACGCGGACAAGCGCAACGCCAGCGCCCAGGCCGTCACCGACGTGACCACCCTGGTCATTTCCTCCCGGGAACTGCGGGACCTTGCCAAGCGGATGCCGATTCTCCGGCATAAACTGCACGTGGTCATGAAAAGCCGCGG
>JASHQZ010000356.1 GCA_030038835.1 candidate division FCPU426 bacterium | reverse complement strand
TAGGAGTTTTACCTGACACTTGGTGTCTACCACCTAGGACTTGAGTTTTAGGAGGATTTGTAAAATATGCCCTTTCGAAGGGAGTTAATACTGAACCCACTCCTCGCCGGCGGACCGGGGCGGCCCGAATGAACTCAACCCCTATTCGGTTCTATTTCCTTCAGGAAAGCGGACACAACACCGGCTTTTGGAATGGGGTTCTTTCCAAGATCACGGACAAGGACATGGAATTCCTTCACTTTCAAAGCCTGGAGGATGCCCGGCGGGCCATCGGGGAACGGGCCCCGGATGCCATCGCCGTTGGCCTGTCTGGGCAGGACAGCCTTCCGTTTTTATTGGAAGCAAACAACCTAGCCCCGGGGGTCCCTTTCATTGCCGTCACGGACAATGGCGATCCCAAGTTGTCCTTCCACGCCCGCCAGGAAGGCGCCGAGGACTGCCTGGTTAGGGGAGAAGGGAACGCGGATTCACTGGGGCGCAGGCTGGCCCTCATAGTCCGGCGGCATGTCCTTTGGTGGCGGTTGCGCCAACTTTCCAACTTGGGGGAAAAGCCCCAGGATCCGGCAGCCGCCCGGCAGCGGCATGAAGCCGTATTGGGGACCTCGAAGGAAATGCTGAGGGCGGCACGGCTGCTGGCCCTCGAAGAGGCGGAAGTGCGCCTATTGGCGTCCCCCGCCGACGTGAAAGCCCATTTTTCCCGGGCGAGCCTGCTTCATCAACTGGGCCGGGCCACGGAAGCGGGGCCAGCTTTTGAACGGGTCCTGGAACTTTCGCCCTCCCTGTTGGGAAAGACGGCCGATCCCGAGGGATTTTTCCTGTCGGCCCTTTCCGAGGCGCTGAAGCACCACCCCAGGCACGTCCAGGGAAATTTAAGCCTGGCCGGCCTGCTGCGGGAAAAAGGAAGGACTGAGGCGGCGCGCGCCGGGTTTGAATGGGTCTTGGGGCTCAACCCCGATTGTCCGGAGGCCCGTCAGGCCCTGGCCCTTCTTCCGCAACCGGAGGGCGGGGCTAAGCCCCCGCGCACCGAACCGCGGCCTTTGCCAGTGCTTCAGTTAACAACCACGTTTGACGGTAATAGCCCCTTGTACCACATGCTCTCCGACGGAACTTTCCTCCCAACAGGGCTGACGGTCGATTTTTGCCGCCCCAACCAGCCCCTTCCCCCGCACCGCCTGGTGGTCAACTGCATCGGGGATGCCGACCTTTGCAGTCCCGCCCTGCGCGCCGCCCAAGCCATCCTCGCGCAGTCCAGCGCGCCTGTCGTCAACCCGCCTTCCCGTGTGCTCTCCACGGGCCGCGCCGAAAACGCGGACCGCCTGCGCAGGATCAAGGGCGTCGTCACTGCCGACACCGCCAGTCTTCCCAAGGAACTGCTGGTGAAACCGGACGGTTACGCCGAGGTCGCTCGGAGGGGTTTATCCTATCCATTCCTGCTGCGTTCGCCGGGATACCACCTGGGCCGTTATTTCCGCTTGGTTTCAAATGAAAGGGACCTGGCCCCGGCGATCGCAGCCCTTCCCGGTACGGTGTTGAACGTCATCCGTTACCTGGACAGCCGGGGCAAGGATGGGAAAACGCGGAAATACCGTGTCATGATGATCGGCGGGGAACTTTACCCGGCCCACCTGGCTGTCTCCGAGCGTTGGAAGGTGCATTATTCCACCGCCGACATGGACGACAACCCGGAAAACCGGGCCGAGGACGAGGCCTTCCTGCGCGACATGAGGTCCTCCCTCGGGGAACGGGCCTATCGGGCCATCGAGGCGATCCGGGATGAACTGGCCCTCGACTACGCCGGCGTTGATTTCGGCCTGGACGGGGACGGCAACCTCCTGCTTTACGAAGCCAATGCCTGTATGAACGTCCCTCTTCCAGGCCCTGACCCCAAGTGGGACTACCGACGCGCCCCGGTGGCCCGTATCCTGGAAGCCACACGCCAAATGGCCCATGAAAAAGCGGTCAGCCTATAGCGCGGGCGAAAAACGGTTAAATATTGAACCAAATTGAGGAAAACAAAGGTGAACCGAAGTCCGCGACTCATCCTGCGGCTCTACTGAATCTTCACCGGCTTGACCATCCAAATGTCGTCGCAATACTCCTGGATGGTGCGGTCGCTGGAAAACTTCCCCATCCGGGCCACATTCAGGATGGCCTTCTTCGTCCACTCTTCCTGGTTCTGGTAAAGCTGGGACACCTTGTCCTGGCACTCCACGTAAGCGTCGAAATCCGCCAAGAGCAGATATTCGTCGTGGTTCATCAGGGAATCGTAAATGGGCTTGAAAAGGCCTGGGTTTTCCGGCGAGAAAAAGCCGCTGTGGATCAGGTCCATAACCCCTTTAAGCTCGGGTGAGCGCTCGTAAAACTCACGAGGCTGGTATCCTTCCCGTTTCACCCGCCCCACTTCCTCGGCCGTAAGGCCGAAGATGAAGATATTCTCCGCCCCCACTTCCTCCTGTATTTCCACGTTGGCCCCATCCAGCGTGCCGATGGTGAGGGCCCCGTTCAGGGCGAATTTCATGTTACCCGTGCCAGAGGCTTCCTTGCCAGAGGTGGAAATTTGTTCCGACAGGTCTGCCGCCGGAATCACTTTTTCCGCTAGCGAAACCCGGTAATTAGGGAGGAAGATGACCATCAACTTTCCCTTGATCTGCGGGTCTTGGTTGACCACCTCGGCGATAGAATTGATGAACTTAATGATGAGCTTAGCCATGAAATATCCCGGCGCGGCCTTGCCGCCGAAAAACACCGTGCGAGGGACAAAGGGGGCCTTGGGGTTGTCCTTGATGCGTCGGTAAAGGGCGATCACGTGCAGGGCGTCCAACAACTGGCGCTTGTACTCGTGGATGCGCTTGACCTGGACGTCGAAAAGGGATTCGGGATCCACGGCCAGCCGCTGCTCCAAGGCGATCAAGGAAGCCAGTTTTTCCTTGTTGTTCCTCTTAGCCTGGCGCCATTGCTCTTGGAATTCCCTGTCGTCGATAAACTTTTCAAGCTTTTTAAGCTGCGAGAGGTCGGTTACCCATTTATCGCCGATTCGAGAAGTGATAAGTGCAGCCAGGCTGGGGTTGCATTTCCTCAGCCAACGGCGGGGCGTGATTCCGTTGGTCTTGTTGTTGAAGCGCTCCGGAAAAAGGTCGTAAAAATCCGGCACAAGGGATGTTTTCAGCAGGTCGGTATGAAGGGCTGAGACTCCGTTGACCGAATGGCTGCCCACGATGGCCAGATAGGCCATGCGGATTTGGGGGTCATGCCCTTCCTCAAAAATGGACATCCGCCGCAGGCGTTCCGTGTCGCCGGGATACTTATTGGCCACTTCCCTCAAGAAACGGGCATTGATTTCCTGGACGATCTGCGTGTGTCGCGGGAAAAGGCGGCCGAAAAGGGCCAGCGGCCATTTTTCCAGGGCTTCGGGTAAAAGGGTATGGTTGGTATAGGCGAAAAGGGCCCGGGTGATATCCCAGGCATCCTCCCACTCCAGGCCCTCCACGTCCATCATGACCCGCATGAGTTCGGGTATGGCGATGGTGGGGTGGGTATCGTTGAGCTGGATGGAAGCCGCGTCGGGCAGTTCCCTCAATTCCGCGTGCTCGCGCTTGAATCGCCTCAGGATATCCTGGATGGAGGCGGACACGAAGAAATACTGCTGCTTCAGGCGCAGTTCCCGTCCTTCCGGGCTGTTGTCGTTGGGGTAAAGCACCTTGGAAATGGACTCGGTTTCGGTTTTCTTGGAGGTAGCCGCGAAATAATCTCCCTTGTTGAAGAAGTCCAGTTCAAATTCCTCGGTGGCCTTGGCCGACCAAAGCCGGAGATTGTTGACCGTTTTATTGCCGAACCCGGGCACCGGGGTGTCGTAAGCCGTGGCCAGCACATCCTCGGTGTCGACCCAGTCGAAAACCATCTTCCCCGCCCGGTTGGTGCGTTGTGTCACGTGACCCCCGAACTTGATGCGGTAGGTGTACTCCGGCCTCACCTTTTCCCATGGGTTTTCCATGGCCAGCCATTCGTCCGGTTCTTCCACCTGATAGCCCCGGACGATCTTTTGGCGGAAAATACCGTAATCGTAGCGGATGCCGTAGCCATAGGCCGGGATCTCCAGGGTCGCCAGGGAATCCATGAAACAGGCGGCCAATCGACCTAAACCGCCGTTGCCCAGCCCCGCGTCGATTTCCACTTCCCTGATTTCCTCCAAGGTCAACCCCAGTCCTTGGAGAGCCTTTGAAACGTTATCTTCCACCTGCAAATTGATGACGGAATTTCCTAAAGTGCGGCCGATGAGGAATTCCAAGGACAAGTAATAAACCCGTTTCGCTTTTTTTTCCCGGTAGGCCTTTTGGGTGGACATCCAGTTTTCCACCAGGCGGTCGCGGATGGAGTAGGCCAGGCTCAGGTAACGGTCGTAGTCGGTGGCGGTGGTGGGCTCCTTGACAAGTCGGTATTTCAGGTTTTCCTGGAAGGATTGCTCGAAATCCTCGGCGCGGATTCCCTTGTAAAGCTCCAACTCGGCAACGGATCGATCCACGGCGTGGCGGTGGTTTTTGAGGGGTTTAACGGTGTTATTTTTTTTCATTTTCATCCTTTACTTCGTAGTCAGCGTCAATAACGGAGCCCGGCTTTAAGGAACCACCTTTGGCTTTCCCCAAGGTAGGGGAACCACCAACCCTGCCGGACGGTAAAAACGCCCTTAAAACGGAAACGCCCACGGCCAAGGCGGCGACTCCCAAAGCCAGCATCAAGGCAAAGGGGATGAGCGCGAAGGCCGTGAGGGCCAGGACCGGCACCATCCACCGTGGAAGTTGATAGGAACGCACCTCAAATTTCAGCACGGGAGCCTCTTTTCCAGCGCGAAGCATTTTCTTACAGGGGTTCCAAATTCTCAACCACTAAGAAACAGGCGAAAATAGCTTTTAACTTATTTGTTTCAATCAACAGGAATGTTGTTTTTGTTTTCAGCCCTCGCAACTCACCTTGACAACCCTCGGCCGAGTTTTACAATATTTCCTTGAACCTGCTGCAGTGTTCGAGCTTAGGGCGGGAAATTCTGAGCCACAAAAATAAAAAACGGGCTCCTTATAATCATCGGGGATATGCTTCTTCGGAAGCGGCTGAACCGCTGATGCGGGCGCCCACCTGTCACAGACAGGCCTCAGAAAAGTACCTTCTTAAACGGCACAGGTGGGGGTTCAACTTTTTTCCCTTCGGGAAAAAAGAGTGAGGAGTTGTCAGTCAGGAATGTGGGGTTTACGGCAAGGCTTTTAAACCTCCTAACTCCTCGTTTCTGACTCCTGACTTGTTTTATGGTTGTTGCCTTTTCGGGCTTACCTCCCCATCATATTCCCATGGACTTGTTTGAATCCGCCGCTGAGGAATCCTTAAGTCGTCCCCTGGCCATCCGCATGTCGCCCCGCACTCTGGAGGAGTACGTGGGGCAGGAACACCTGGTGGGTCCAGGCAAACTCTTGCGCCGTCTATTAGAGGCCAACCGCGTCGTCTCCCTCATCCTTTACGGTCCCCCAGGCACGGGAAAAACCGCCTTTGCCCGCCTAGTGGCCCGCCAAACCCGCAGCCGGTTTGTGGCCTTGAACGCCGTCACTTCTGGCCTGGCCGACCTTCGCAAGGTCTTTGACGAGGCCCTTGAAACCAAGAACCTCTACCAACAATCCACGATCCTTTTTCTCGATGAAATCCACCACTTCAATAAAAGCCAACAAGACGCCCTCTTGCCCCACTTGGAACAAGGCAACCTGATTTTGGTGGGCGCCACCACCCAAAACCCTTTTTTCGCCCTGAATACGGCCCTTTTGTCCCGCTCGCGGGTTTGTGAGCTCAGGCTTTTGGAAGAAAAAGACCTGTCCCATATCCTGGACCGGGCTCTCCAAGATAAAGAACGGGGCCTGGGGAAATACAAAGTGAACCTTGCGCCCGAGGTACGCCTTCATTTGCTGAAATCGGCATCAGGCGATGCCCGCACCCTTTTGAATGCCCTGGAGGTGGGTGTTTTGACAGCCCCGCCGGATGAAAAAGGCCTGATCCATTTTGATTTAGGCGTCGCCCAGGAATCCATCCAAAAAAAGATGGTTCAATACGACGCTTCCGGCGACCAGCATTATGACACCATTTCAGCCTTTATCAAAAGCATACGGGGGTCGGACCCCGACGCGGCTCTTTACTGGCTGGCCAAGATGATTTACGCAGGCGAAGACCCCCGATTTATCGCCCGGCGCTTGGTTATTTCCGCGGCCGAGGACGTGGGAAATGCCGATCCCCAAGCCCTGCCCCTGGCGGTCGCGGCCCAACAGGCTGTAGAATTTATCGGCCTACCCGAAGGCCGTATACCCCTGGCCCAGGCTACCGTTTATCTGTCCTGCGCGCCCAAAAGTAACGCTTCCTACATGGGTTTGGAGGCCGCCACCGGGGACGTCCAAAAGGAAACCATGAAGGAGGTACCTCTCCCTCTCAAGGATGCCCATTACCCCGGTTCCAAGATTTTGGGCCGCAGTCAAGGCTACCAATACGCCCATGATTTCCCCGAACATTACGTGAAGCAGGAATACGCCCCCCATTTGGGCCGGTATTACCTGCCCACTAGCTTGGGATATGAGGCCAAAATTAAGGCCTGGTTGGAACATCTCCAGGAACTGGAAAACCAACCTGATCATCCCAAGGAAAATAAGAAATGACTCCCTCCAGCTCTCCCATGGAAAGCAAGGCTGCCCTGCGCGAGAAACTTAAAAAAATAAGGGATCAGGTGGATCCGGCCCTGGCGGAGACTGCCTCTCAAGGGGTCTGGGTCCACTTAAGCCGCCTTCAGGAGTTCCAAAAGGCCAAGGGCATCGGGGGTTTCGCATCCGCAGCCAACGAAATTAACACTTATCCCATCCTGGAAGGGACTTTAAGCCTGGGAAAAA
>JASHQZ010000355.1 GCA_030038835.1 candidate division FCPU426 bacterium | reverse complement strand
CCCGGCCGTGGTCCCCGGCTTGGTGACGGCCGCGTTACCGATGGTTTCCTTGAAGGATTCGGTGCTGTCGCCGATCAAGTCCAGCTCGGCGAAACCGTGGATATCCATCTTGACGCCGCCGATACCGCCCTGGGCGGCCGCCAGTTTGTCGGCCACGGCTTTGTTGATGGCGTCCAACTCGGCCTGGGAAAGGACGGGGGTTGGGGTTCCGGCGGCCGTTGAATCCCCCGGTTCATCCGCGTAAGTTTTGGCTGTCGTACCCAACCCCGCGCCTAAAGACAACATACCGGCTAGGATTCCCACGACTATCCATTTTTTTTCCATGATTCGGTCCTTTCTTGGGTTAAGCCGCAAAATCTTTCCCGGCGTCCTTTAAAACCCATTCCCTCCGGGACGGTTTAAATCCCAACTTCTTAACAGGGCGATTCGTCCCCTTTGTCTCGTGTAGCTCATCCTCTTGGGCTGCCGTTGGGGTTGACGATTTCGGAGGCCAGGGGACCCAATAGTCCCACCACTTCGGTAATCATGTCCTGGGGCACCTTTAATTCTTTCAGGCTCTCCACCAGGTGCTGGGCCACCTTGTCGAAATGTTCCTGTTGGATGCCCAGATGGGCATGGGCCTTGTGCATGTCCCTGCCTTTGTACTGGGCCGGTCCTCCCATGGCCTGGGCCATGAACTTGACCTGTTGGGACTTGAGATGCTGGATATTCGTGCGTGTGAAAAATCGCGCCAGTTCAGGATCGGATAGGACCTTTTCATAGAAAAGATCCACGGCGGCCGTAATCGCCTCCATCCCTCCCAAGCGTTTGAACAGCGGGACCTTTTCATTCATGGAATTCGACATGTCTTTCCTCCTTAACCCTGGACTCAAATCCTGATCCATTAACAAGGCGCTTCGGCCCCTTTCCGGGCGTAAAACCACCAGGTCACGCCCAGGCAGGTGGCGTAGAAGGCCAGGAAGGTGAACAGGGCCAAGAGCGGGCTTCCGGTCAGGGCAATGGAGGTGCCGTAACTCTTGGGCACGAAGAAGGCGCCGTAGGCGGCCATGGAGGAGACGATGGCGATGATCGCGGAGGAGTCCTTGTTGGCCCCCTTGACGGCTTCGTCGAAGGCGGCGGAGCCTTCCTTGCCCCCCTTGAAGTTCCGCAGTTTCTGCGCGCGGAAAATGACGGGGATCATCCGGAAGGTCGATCCGTTGCCGATGCCGGAACAGAAAAAGAGGACCAGGAACATGGCGAAAAAGCCGGCGAAGGCGCCGGGGTCGGCCTTGTGGGAAACGAAATAAATGACTCCGGAGAGGGCCAGGGCCATGGCTAGGAAGTTCCAAAAAGTGACCACCGCGCCGCCTACCTTGTCCGCCAGCCAGCCGCCCACGGGCCGGATCACCGAGCCCACCAGGGGCCCTAGGAAGGCGTATTGGAGGGGGTTCACGCCGGGGAATTGGGACTTGATAAGCAGCGGGAAACCCGCCGAGTAGCCGATGAAGGAGCCAAAGGTGCCCAGGTAAAGCCAGCTCATGATCCAATTGTGCTTGTTCCTTAGGACGGGGAGTTGCTCGGCCAGGGAGGATTTGGCGACATGAAGGTTGTTCATGAAAAACCACGATGTGAAAAGGGACAGCAGGATCAGGGGGATCCAAATCAGGGCCGCGTTCTGTAGCCAGAGGGTCTTGGTAACGCCGCGAACCGTCGCGGTCTCGGGGTTGCCGCCCAAGCCGCCAAATACGGCGCTGGTGATGACGATGGGCACCAGGAATTGCACCACGGAGACGCCGATATTGCCGCCAGCCGCGTTCAATCCCAAGGCCAGGCCCTTTTTCTTTTGGGGGAAAAAGAACTGGATATTGGCCATGCTCGAGGCGAAGTTGCCCCCTCCAAAGCCGGTCACGAAGGCCAGGAGCATGAAAACCCAGTAAGGGGTAGCCGGATCCTGGACCGCCAGGGCCAAGCCCGTGGAGGGGATCAACAGCAGGGCCGCGCTTACCAGGGTCCAGTTGCGGCCGCCGAACCAGGAGACCGCCAGGCCGTAGGGCATGCGCAGGGTGGCCCCTGAGAGGCCGGGAAGGGCCGCCAGCCAGAAAAGCCGGTTGACGCTGAAATTAAAACCCACATTGGGCAGCTGGGCCGCCACCGCGCTCCAGACCTGCCACACCGAGAAACCCAGGAACTCCACGAAGATGGAAAAGGCCAGGTTGCGGGACGCGATTTTTTTGCCGGTCTCCTCCCAAAAAACCCCGTCTTCGGGCTCCCAATGTTCGATGGTATAGGGCGAGGAAAAGGATGGGCCGCCGCGGGAGAGAGTCAGCGTTTTTTCTTCGGTCATGGACGGCATAGGCTCCTCCGGAAGGACAATGGATCAAAAGCGATTTCCGTTAAAGCAAAAGATATGCCATGCGTTTATGGCGTGAATGGCGCTTCCGTACTTCAAAAATGTCGCAACAGGGGGGATTGTTTTCGACCAAACAGTTTTTTCAACGGTCGCAGACAGGTGACAGCGGAGGCGGAAGGCATTTAAACCAACGGCCGACGGGTTGGGTTTTGTTCCGGACTGTTGGCTGGGAACCCTTCGGAAGACCCGGGGCCCCAAGGCCCCGGGGGCTGTGAGCTGTGAGCTGACTTCAAAGCGTGGCGGAAGGAACGCTGGAGAGGCCTAGGAATTCCAGGACAGCCTGTTGGATGAGGGTGTCGTCGGAGTTTTCCCTGCAAAATTTATAAACGCTGAACCGTTCCATGTCATCCAATTTGATCCATTCGGGCCAAAAGAGCGGCAAGTTGAGGCCCCTCATCTTGAGGGCAACCTCCGAAGGCAGCCGCGAAAGGTCCTCCCAAGCTTTTTTTTCCGCGGATGCGGCGTCGCGCTCGGACGGCAGGGGGAACCCATGGCGCTGGAGAACATAAGTAAGGTAACCATTGTAGCATTCCCTTTCCCCCTTGCTTCGGATGGGCAGGTGGCAGAAAACCCAGCGTTCCGCCGGAACCAGCTGGCCCCAGACTTCCAGGGGAAGCTCAAGCCCCAAGGTTTCCAGCTTAAATTGGGTGGAGATGGGGATTTGGTCGAGCTTTTGGTAAAGCCCTTCCTCGAATTTGAATTGCCGGAACATGTTCATCCTTTCAGTTAACAGCTGACAGCTCACAGTAGCCTTTAAAGCCTGTTGCGGGCTGTCACCTGTCAGCTGACTTTAAAGAGCCTTATCGCCGGTGCGGATGGTCGTGACCTCGTCCACGTCCGTGACGAAAATCTTGCCGTCGCCCGGGTTGCCCGTGCGGGCCCCGGTCTTAAGCGCGTCCATGGCGCGGGGAAATTCCTCATCCTCCACCACCAGCATGAACAGGGT
>JASHQZ010000354.1 GCA_030038835.1 candidate division FCPU426 bacterium | reverse complement strand
ATCTCCTCCACCCCGCCCTACGGCTGCGGCGTGAAGTACAAAGATTAAGCCTTTTTCGCCCCCCCTCTTAAGGCCCCCAACCGCGACCTTCTTTTAGGGCGGTTTGGGGCCTTTTTTTGCCAAAATCCAGTCCCCCTCAAATCGGGTTGACAAATTTTAAAACCATGCGATAATTTATTCGTTAAACCATAAGGTTAAACGCAAATCCTCTGCTGGAGGCCCCATGGCTCCCAAGCCGCCTCGAAAGCAGAGCCTTCTGAAAAAGGCCCTCCACCAAAATAAGATCCTGACCCAGGAAGTCCTCATGTACCAGCGCCTGATGCGAGTCATGCGCGAGGAAAACAGCTTCGAGGACATCCTGAAGCTCCTGATCACCTCCGTCACCAAGGGGTTGGGCTACGACCGCGCCGGCATCTTCCTCGCGGACCGGCAGGGGAAAGTGGCTTACCGGGCCATCGGTATCGACCGTTACGGGAAATGGGAGGGCCGCAGCGAGGATATCCCCCTCTCCCCCACCAAAGGCGCCAACTGGTTGTCCGACTTTATCCATGGCTACCTCAAGGGCTGTTACACCAACAACCTCGCCCAAAAGGTCAAGAAAAGGGACTTGGATAAGAATATCGATCCAGGGGTGGCTTCCACCGCCGTCGTGCCCATCGTGGTCGACAACCAGGAAACCATCGGGGTGCTGGCGGTGGACACCCTTTTCACCCGCCGCCGCCTTAAAAAATCCGACCTGATATCCCTGATGAACTTCGCCACCCAGGCGGGCATGGCCATCGAGTCCTTCCGCCTGCACGAGAAGATCCGCAACCTGGCCATCAAGGACGGGCTCACCGGGGTTTTCAACCGCCGGTATTTCGACAATTACCTTCCCCGGGAGGTGCTGCGGTGCCGCCGGTACAAGCGCTTCTTGAGCCTTCTTTACGTGGACCTGGACCACTTCAAGGACATCAACGACCTCTACGGACACCTGGAGGGGGACGCGGTCCTGCGGCACGTGGCCGGCCTGCTGGTGAAGGGCCTGCGCAACGTGGACATGGTGGTGCGCGTGGGGGGCGACGAATTCGCCGTCATCCTGCCCGAGGTGGGGCCCGACGGCGCCAGGACCGTGGCGCACCGCCTTTTCAAAACCATCGTGGAATCGCCCTCACCGGTGGAAGCCATGCGGGCCAAGGGTGGGGCTGTCACGGTGACGATGGGGATTGCCTGCTTTTCCGAGTCCATGGCGGATCACCAGGAGCTGATGAAACAGGCCGACGAGAGCCTCTACCAGGCCAAGGCCGGGGGGCGCAACCGCGTCGGCGAACTGATCCCCAGCCTGTAGGCCTTCCCGGTTAGGTTAAAAAGTCGACGGGGAACGGCCTGGATCGGCCGAACCAGCCGCCGGCGTCCCCTCCCCCGGCTTCTTCCTAAACCAATAGCCCGAGTAAAAGACCTTCTCCCCCTTTTCGTCCCGCGCCACGTGCAGGGTGCATCCGTCGCCGTAAAAAAGCCCCGGAATCACCGCGTCCTGGTCCGAGAGGGGCTGGAGGGCGACCTTGAATTCCTGGTTCTTCATGTCGAAGGCCGGGAAGGAAACCTTCAGGTCGACCGTCAGGAACCCTTCCTTTTCGCCCAGCGAAACGCGGCTGAATTGGAAGACCCCGTCCGGGTTTTCCAGCTCGTAGTCCCCTTCCCGGTCCTTCCAGGCTTGGGGAATTTCCACCGGCTGGATGCCCTGCAGGGGAACGGGGAAAGTCAGCCCCCCCAGGACCGCCGCGGCCCCCCCCTCCACCGTGGAGAAGGTGAGGGGAAACTGGGGCAGGTCGATGGGGAAGATGATGAAGGTGATGTGGGGCACGAAAGTGTCCTGGGCCACGGGCAGCAGGTCGAAATTATGGCCGTCCCAGTCGGCGCCCAGGTGGCCGTCCTTGCGCGTGATCTTCATCAGCTGGCCCAGGGCCGAGTAATATCCCGCGTCCTTGTCCAGGGCCTCCGGGGGCACCTCGACGGTGGGCGGCATTTTGATCTTTTTCTTCTCCAAATCCTCCGGGATGCCGTATTTGGCCTGGAGCATCAGCTTCAAGGCCCTCTGCGTGATATCCCCTTGCGGGTCGTCCCCTTCCGCGCAGTTGGAAAGCAGCGCCATCCCCAGCCCCTGCCGGTAAAGCGCCGCCACCTGGGAGTTGTAGGGCGGGTATTCGCCGTCGTGCCAAGCCAGGCCTTCGGCTCCCTTGACGTCGATGCCCGAAAGCTGCCAGCCCAGGCCCACGCCGTGGCCGAAATCCAACGGCAGGCCGGGATAGGCGGGCGTGAACATGGCTTTGAGGGCCGCGGGCCCCAGGGGCGCCCCGCCCTCCGGCGCGCCGCGGCCCAGGACGAATTGGAGGAACCGCGCGAGGTCGTTGGCCGAGGAAACCATGCCGGCCGCCGGCACGTCCCGCAGGTGGATCAAGGTGACGGGGTCGCCGTGGCGGTAACCCTGGGCCAGCCGGGGGTCTCCGTCCGAGGAGTTGTCGAAGGAGGAGGAAACCATGCCCAGGGGATCGAAGATATCCCCTTTCACGGCCTGGGCGAAGGGTTCCTTGCGCCTTAATTCCACCATTCGGCCCAACAGGTCGTAGTCCACGTAGGAATACTTGTAAAGGGTCTGGGGCGGGGCCACCAGGTAATCGTCCTTGAGCTCGCCCACCAGGTCCTCCAGGCTCTCCGGGCGGTCCACCCAAATGCCCTTGAGGAAAAAACCCGGCAGCCCCGAGTGGTTGGCCAGGAGGGAGCGGACCGTGATTTCCTTGGCGTCCTTGAACCGGCTTTGGATGGAAAATTCCGGGACGTATTTTTGGATCGGCCGGTCCAGCCGGATCCTTCCCTTTTCCGCCAGCCGCAGCACCTCCGCGGCCGTGAAGATTTTGGCCGTCGCGCCCAGGTGGTACAGCGTGTCGCCGTCGGCCTTGATCTTCTTTTCCTCGTTGGCGTAACCGAACCCCTTGGACCAGACAATCCGGTCCCCGTCCACCAGGGCGATGCTCAGGCCCTTCACGTGGTACTTGTCCATCTCGTCGGGGATGTAGGTTTCCAGGTCCTGGATGGCCTTGGAATAGTCGGTGGCGGGGGTGGCCGTGGGGGTGGGGGTAAAAGTGGGGCTGGAAGTCGGGGTGAAGCTGGCGGTGGGGGTGGGGGTGGCCGAAAGCGCCGGGGTGGACGGGGCCTGTCCCCAACCCGCCATGGGAAGGGAGAGGATAAAAACCAGGAGTGTCCGGGAGGGGAGGAAGGTTTTCAGGGATTCCATTGCCCTCATTATAAACCAAACCGGGCAAAACCCGTGCCTTCCCTCGGTAGTGTCTCAGCTTGAATGAATAACTCCAACTTCACCCTCACCCCGCCCTCTCCCCTCAAGGGAGAGGGGGAAATCCACACAAAAA
>JASHQZ010000353.1 GCA_030038835.1 candidate division FCPU426 bacterium | reverse complement strand
GAGGTTCGCGACTTTGTGGCTTTCGATCCGCACGTCAACCCTGTCCCCCGCCCGGTAGCCTGCCCCGGGGAAGACCACCGTGCGGTTCTGGCGGCTCTTTCCGTAGAAGGCGCCGGGGGTCTTGTCCGCCGGGCCGTCCACCAGCACTTCCTCCACCCTCCCCAGGCGGGCTTCGCAGCTCTGCGCGGCGTGTTTCCAGGCCTTCTCGTTCAGGCGGGCCAGCCGCTCGTCCTGGACCTCCCCGGGCACTTCGTGGAGCATGCGGGCCGCCGGCGTGCCGATGCGGGGCGAATACTTGAAGCTGTAAACCGCGTCGTATCGCACCTCCTCCAGCAGGTCGAGCGTTCCCTGGAAATCCTCCTCCGCCTCGCCGGGGAAACCCACGATGAGGTCGGTGGTGATGAACAAATCCCGGATGGCGGACCGCAGCTTTCGCACCCGCCCCAGGTAATGGGCCACGTCGTACTTGCGGCCCATGCGCTTCAAGACCCTGTCCGATCCGCATTGGACGGGAAGGTGGATGGATTCGCAAACCGCGGGCGTTTCCCCCATGGCTTCCACCAGTTCATCGGACAGGTCCAGCGGGTGGGAGGTCATAAACCGCACGCGCCCGATCCCCGGGACCCGGCCCACTTCCCTTAAAAGCCGGGGGAAGGTGGGGGTCCTTCCCCTGGATTTCAGGCCCAGCCCGTAGGAATTGACGTTTTGGCCCAGGAGCATGACTTCCTTCACCCCGGCCCGGGCCAGTTGGTTCACTTCCTCCAGGATGCTTTCCACCGGGCGGGAAACTTCCCGGCCCCGGGTGAAAGGCACCACGCAAAAGGTGCAGAACTTGTCACAGCCTTTCATGATCTCGATGAAGGCCTTATGGGCCTGGGAAAGCCGGGCGGGGTCGTTTTCCGGGAAATAAACCGGGTCGAAATCCGCCAGGACCTGGCTTCGGCCCGTGGCCGAGGCTTGCCGGATCGCCTCCGGGACCTTGGGGTATTGATCCGGGCCCACCACCATGTCCAAATGGGGCGCCCGTTCCATCAAGCGGTCCTTATAGCTGGTGGCCATGCAGCCCAGGATGCCGATCACGCGGCCTTCCTTGTCCCTCTTCCAGTCGGCCAGCTGACCCAACCGGGAAAAGACCTTGTCTTCCGCGTGCTGGCGGATGGAGCAGGTGTTGAAAAGAATGACGTCGGCCTCCTCGGACTCCCGGGTCAGGGAAAAATGGTCCTTCAAAAGAAGGGAGGCCACGTGATCGGATTCCAGCACGTTGGACTGGCACCCGAAGGTCTCCATAAAGACCTTTTTTCCGGCTGGTTGAAGGGATGAAGTTTCCACTGGGCAAAGCCTGTCTATTTGAAATGGAGTGAGATTTTAGTGCGTTTTGGGGTCCGAGGCAACAGAAGGCAGCTCACAGCCGGCGGTTCGCGATCCACAGCGGGAGCGGAGAAACCCTGGTTTTAAGCCCTTCCCGTGGACTGCCGGCTGTCAACTGTCGTTACCGGTGTCGCATGATGTAAAGCGCCACCAGGAATGCGGCCAAAAGGATGAGGAAGCGCAGCAGCCACCTGACTTGCTCCGGTCTTTTGGAAGGGTCCCGCGCCTGCCGCTGGCGGACGTCCCTTAGGTAGGAATCCCGCTTCCAATCAAAGACCTTCCCTTCCTCGTCATAGACCAGGGGGAGGCTGGCGCCGCATCGGCCGCAGACCTTGTTTTCGGGGATGTTCATGGCCCCGCAGCGCAGGCATTTGACGTCGAGGTTTTTGGGGTAGTTTTCCTTCAGTTCGACCATCCAACCATTCCAAATCCAAATTTTGAATTCTAAGAGTCTCTAACAAAAACCCATTGAACCACCAAGGTCACCAAGATCACCAAAAACGGCGACGAACAACATTTTAAAACCACAAAAAATTTTTGTATTTTTGCTTTCTTTGGTGAACTTGGTGGTTCAAATTGTTGTTACTTGAGGCCCGCCAGCTTGGTGAGGATCAAGCCCACCCGTTTGGCTTCCTCGGCCATTTTCTTCTGGGTGAAGACGGCCTGCAGTTTCTTATAGGCATCGATGACTTCTTGTTTTTTGCCCAGCTTGAGGTAAATCTCCGCTTTCTTCTTGAGGACGTCAATGTTGTCGGGTTCCAGGGCCAGGATGGAATCAAAATAGGTGAAGGCCGCGTCCAGCTTGTTGTCCTTGAGGGCGCCCAGGGCCAAGTTCAGGTAGATCTGCAGGGCCTCCGCCCTCTTGCCCACCTGCAGGAGGATACGGGCCAGGCGCGGTTGGAGCTTGGCTTCGCCCGGCCGTTTTTGCAACAAGGCCGTGATATGGGCATGGGCGCCGTTCCAGTCCTTGGTTTCCTCGGAAAGGGAAAGCAGCTGTTCCACCAGGGCTTCGTCGCCGGGGTTTTCCTTCAGCAGGGCCTCCAGTTGCTGTTTTGCCTCCACGGGCTTCTTGAGGGCCAGCAAAACCTTCGCCAAGAGGGGTTTCAAATCCGCCCGGCCCGCCTGGGCCGCCTCGTCGAGGGCCCCCTTGGCTTCCTCGGGCTGTCCGGCGTCAAAGGCCAGTTGGGCCAGCTTGCCGTAATGCTTGGCCGCCCCTTCCAGGTCCCCTTTTTTCTTGGCCAGGACGGCCAGCAGGCGCAGGGTGTCAATGCCCTCCGGGTCGATGAGGGATATCTTGCCGGCGTATTCCTGGGCCGCGTCCACCCGGCCCTCGGACAGGTGGATGTCCGCGATGGCCTTCAGCTGGGCCACGGCCTCCGAAACGTGGGCGTTGTCCAGGAAAAGGCCGGCCAGTTTCTCGCGGTAGGTGAAATTGATGGGCTCGGCGGCGATGAGCTGCTGATAGTGGGCCACGGCCTGGTCAAAATCGCCGGCGGCGGCCAGCTGTTCCGCCTCCTGGCTCTTGGTGATGGTGAGGAACAGCCGCTTGGCCTGGGGGTCCATCCGGTCCGCGGATAGTTTGGCGATTTTCTTGTCGATGGCGGACACCTTGGCCGTGTTGCCCAGCTTGGAGTAAAGCTCGCGGGATTCCTGGTAGGCCTCAAAGGCTTCCTTGTCGTCCTTTTTCTTGGCGTAGGCGTCGCCCATCATGTTGTAGATATGGGGATCGTAGTGGTCCATTTGAAGGAGCTTTTTATACTCCTCGATGGCCTTGTACCATTCCTCGTTTTGGACGTAAAGGAAGGCCATCTTGACGATCATCGCCTTATCTTCGGACATGGAAATCCCTCAAAACGATTAAGACTTCAATCCTTGCACGCTGTAGGCCACGACCTTCTCCGTCTTACCCTTGACCTTGATGGGGTCCAGCATGATGGCGTCCACCTTGTGCTTGACCCGCTCGTAGGTGGCGGCGGAGATGAGGATCTGGCCCTTTTCCGCCACCGACTCCAGGCGCTGCGTCAGGTTCACGTTGTCGCCGATGGCCGTGTATTCCAGCCGCTCGTTGGACCCGATGTTTCCCACCACCACCTCGCCGCTGTTGATGCCGATGCCGATGTTCACTTCCCTTTTCCCCTCCGTGCGCCATTTGGCCTGGAGCGCCTTCATCTTCTCTCCCATCTCAATGGAGGCCAAGACGGCCCGCTCGGCGTGGTCCTGCATCTCGATAGGCGCCCCCCAGATGGCCATGATGGCGTCCCCCATGTATTTGTCCAGGGTGCCCTGGTACTTGAAAATGATGGCGGTCATGGCCGTGAAGTACTCGTTGAGGATGTGCACGACTTCCTCCGCCGAAAGGGCCTCGGACATGGGGGTGAATCCCCGGATGTCGGAAAAGAAAACCGTGACCGTCTTTTTTTCACCCCCCAATTTCAGCCCGTCGGGGTGCTGGATCAGGTGGTCCATGACGCTTTGGGTGACGACCTTGGAGAAGGCGCCCCGCATGACTTCCTTTTCCTTGAGGCTCTTGGCCATCTCGTTGAAAGCCTGGGTGAGGTCCCCCAGTTCGTCGCCGCGCCGGATGTTGATCTTCTGGTCGAAATTGCCGGCCGCGATGGCCGACACGCCGTTGACCAGGAGGCGGACGGGCTTGATCATGACCGTCACGA
Organism: candidate division FCPU426 bacterium; assembly: GCA_030038835.1. Taxonomy (GTDB): domain Bacteria; phylum Oederibacteriota; class Muellerivitia; order Muellerivitales; family Muellerivitaceae; genus JAJPJW01. The sequence continues at coordinate 7,449 of JASHQZ010000353.1, read as the reverse complement.
AGATGGTCATGAAAAGGATGCCCAAGAGAAGCACCCCGACGGTGGTCAGGATGATGGCCACGGCCACGTAGCGCACCACGCGCGTGATGCTGTTCTGGTTCATCCCGATATGCACCTCGCCGATCTTGCTTTTCTGGCCCTCGACCACTTCTTGCAGGGGCGCCGCGATGTCGTAAAGGGTGCGGTTCTTGTCCCGGTAGGCCTGGGTGAGGACGGCTTGGTCCCCCAGTGGGTTGGTTCCCGGGGGCGGCTGATAGGCCACGTGTTCACTGACATTCTGGAGGTTGGTGTCCGCCACGATCTTTCCGGTCTTGTCCACGATCTTCACATATTCCATGTCGGAATTCTTGCCGGCGTTTTCGTTGGGCCAGATGTAGTTCTGGACCATATCGTTGAGGATGTTGCTCGATTGGATCAATTGTTGCTGCCAGGAGGCCAGTCCGGAGGGAATGTTCGTGGCCGAGGAGGCTGACCCGGTTTCCATGGCGTCGTGAACCGTCTGTTCAAGGGCCATGTCGATGTCCTCGCCCAGGCCTCCCGCCTGGGCGGCCTGGGTGGTCGCATTGCCTAAATCATTTAGGACCTGGTCTTTGGTGTTGGAAGCCAGGCTGTTGGCCTGGGCCTCGCCGCGGCTGATGACCTGTTGGGTGAGGGTCTGCTGAAGCTGGGTCAAAATCAGCCAGGTGACCGCCCCCATGACCCCACAGATCAGGATAGTAAGCGCCAGGATGAATTTAACCCGGAGGGAAAACAGATGGTGTCGTCGGATGGATTTGTATCCCACAGGTGGAGGAGAAGGGGGCGTGGGTTTACTCAAGGACGGCTCCCAGGGAGGGATTTGACGCCAAAACAAGCCTAATATAAACCCAAAAGGGTATTTAGCGGCAATTTTGCGGTAAGGAGCGGGTAAAACCCAAGCCCCTCTTTAGCCCTCAAATTGGGCCTTAGGGCCGGGTCGCCTTTCATCCCCATGCAAGCCCGGGGATTTCAATGCGGCGTCTTTAAATTTTTACGTTTCGGGAATGGGCGGCAAGAGGATTTAAGACGGCTTTTCCGTAACGATATCCGGCGCGGGCGGCGGTTCTTGGGGGTCGGAAGCCGGCTCTTCGGCGGAAGCGGGCCCCAAACCCAGTTTGGATTCCCGGCGGCGCAGTTCGCCCTCCATTTCCTTGAGGAACTCGGGCGAAGGCTTGTCCCCGGCCAGTTCCTGGATTTCGGAAACCTTGGGCAGGTCGGAGAGATCCTTCAGGCCGAAATGGATGAGGAATTCGTGGGTGGTCCCATAAAGCAGGGGGCGGCCCGGGGTCTCGGCGCGGCCCAGGATGCGCACCATCTTTTTTTCCAGGAGGGACTGGACAAGGTTGCTGACCTCCACGCCGCGGATGGCCTCCACTTCGGCGCGGGTCACGGGCTGTTTATAGGCGATGATGGCCAGGGCCTCCATGGAGGCCTTGGAAAGGCGGGTCTTGGAAATGATCTTGTAAAGCTCCTTGGCCCACTTGTGATGCTCCGGCCGGGTGACCAGTTGGAACCCCTCGGCGACCTCCACCACCTGGAAACTGCGCTCCATACGGTTGATTTCCTCCTTCAGGGACGTGAAGGCGTCTTGGATCTCGCCCTCGGTCGCGTCCTTGAGGAAGGACGCGGCCTTCTTGGAGGAAAGGGGGGTTTCACTGACGAACAGCAGGCTTTCCAGTATTTTTTTGAGTTTTTCCGTTTCCATAAAATCGGGATCTCCTCAACACAGGGTTAGGGTTGCGCACGCCGAACTTCCGTAAACCATTTGGGAAGGTCGGCATGACACCGGTTCCGTTAACTTCATAGTGAATCGGCACAGAGTCAGTGGAGTAAGGCTTTCGATGGCCTGGAATCCCCAGCTCCGTGTTTCAATTTGTCGCTGTCAAACCGCCTCAGGCGCGTTGCCCGGCATGACGTTGGATACCAGGTGGACTTCAATCTCGCCGAAGATTTTATCCTGCACGGCCCTTACCAGCTTGAGGCGGATCAATTCCAAAAGGGCGAGCAGGGCCACGATCTTCTCGATTTTGGTGCGGCAGGCCGTCAGGAAGGGCCGGAACACGATTTTTTGCTGGCTTTGCAGCACGTCCATCAGGTCGTTGATTTTCTGGCTGACGGTGATCTCGGGCCGGGCCAGTTCGGCGGTGACATCCTCTTGGGTGTGGATCAAGACGTCCTTGAAGGCCGCCAAAAGCCCGAAAAGGGTGACTTCCTCCAGGTGCTCCTCCTCCCCCACTTGTTTGAGGTCATCGTGCACGGCGCGGGGCAAAAGGTAATCCCGCGTCTTCTCCAATCCCGCCAGTTGTTCGGCCGCGTCCTTGAACCTTTTATACTCGATCAGGCGCCGCATCAATTCAACCCTGGGGTCTTCCTGCGGCTCGTCCGGCGTGGGGTCCACCGGCAGGAGCATCCGGCTCTTGATCTGCATGAGGGTGGCGGCCATCACGAGGAAGTCCCCCGCGATTTCCAGGTTGAGGGACCGCATCATCTCCAGGTAATCCAGGTATTCCTTTGTGATCTTGGAGATGGGGATGTCGTAGATGTCCAGCTCGTGCTCTTTGATGAGGTGCAGCAGCAGGTCCATGGGCCCGTCGAAGGAGGGCAGGGTGATTTGGTAGGTGGGACGCTGGTCCTCCTGGCTGATGATTTCCTTGATGACCACGCTGGTGACCGAGTTGGAAAGGGTGATTTCCACCGGTCCCTTGGCTGGGTTGTTTTGGGGTTCCGTCTCGCTCACAAACACCTCAATGAGAGCTAAAACCTATCGACCCTATCCCTGTGCCTTTAGGGCTCAACGGGCTTTAGTTTTAAATGTTTAAAATGGCCTTTTTGATCTTGGAACGCGGGATTCCGACCGCCTCATAAACCGACTCCATGGTGGCGGCGGCGGTCCGCCTCGCCCTATGGGCCGAGGCCACCAGGATATCCTCCACCATGTCGGGTTTTTCCTCCATTGTTTTCCGCTTTTCCCGCCTCTCCCCGCCGAAAACCTCCTCCAGTTTGGCGATAAGGAGTTTTTTCGCGTCGCCGTAGCCCATGCCGCCCTGGCGGAACCCTTTTTCCATTTGGGCCGCTTCCTCGGGGCTCGACACCAGTTTATATAAGAGATAGATCACGTTTTGTTCCGGGTCCTTGGGCTCATGGACGCCCTTCGAATCGGTCACGATGCTCATGACCTTCTTCTTGATCTCGGCCGGCTCCCCAAAAATGGGGATGACGCTGGCCTCGTCGCTTTTGCTCATTTTGCCGCCGGTCAGGCCCACCACCTTGGCGGCCTCGCTTAAAACCGCTTCCGGCAGTTTGAAGGCGTCTTTTTGGAAGGTGCGGTTGAAATAACCGGCCATGTCCCGGCACATTTCCACATGCTGGACCTGGTCCTGGCCCACCGGCACCTTGTCGCTTTGGTAGATGAGGATGTCCGCCGCCATGAGGGCGGGATAGTAAAAAAGCCCGAGGCTGGGGGAAATGCCCCGCACGATCTTGTCCTTGTAGGAATGGGCCCTTTCCATGAGTCCCATGCCCGTGACCGTGCTTAAAAGCCAGGACAGCTCGGTGACTTCCGGCACGTCGCTTTGCCTAAAAATCAGCGCCTTGGCGGGGTCCAATCCCAGGGCCAGGTAGTCGGACGCGGCCATAAGGGTGTATTTCCTCAGTTCGGCGGCGTTCTGCAGGGTGGTCAGGGAATGGTAGTTGGCGATGAAGTAGAAGCATTCCCCTAGGTCCTGCAAGCGGATATGGTTCTGGATGGCCCCGAAGTAATTGCCCAGGTGGAGCCGCCCATTGGATTGGACGCCGGAAAGGTAACGGAGGGGCGTTTTCTTGGGTTCTGGCATTGAAAGGCCTTGGTTTCGAAGTTAAAGATACCGCAACAAAAAGAAAATTGCGAAAAGGGCCACAAAACCGTAACGGTCCAGCCGGGAAACCTGGTAGGACCATTTGGGCGGCAGGATGGACTTTAAGATCCGGGAGCCGTCGAGTGGATATATGGGCACCAGGTTGAATACCGCGAGCCCGATGTTCAGGAAAAGGAAGAATTGGACGAATCCCAGCAGGGTTTCAGCCATGCTCCCTTCCATTCCAAAGAAGGAAAAATTCTCCATCAGGAACAAGGCGCCGAGGGAAAGGAGGGCCAAAAGCACGTTCATCGTCGGACCCGCCAAGGCCACCAAGGCCCCGTCCCGGCGCGGTCTTTTCAGGTTTTCCACGGTCACGGGAACCGGTTTGGCCCAGCCGAACAGGAAAAGGCTCGGGAACAGGAACATCATCATCGGAAAAAGGACCGTGCCCACCGGGTCCACGTGGGCCCGGGGGTCGATGGTCATGCGCCCCAGCAACTTGGCCGTGGGGTCGCCCAGGCGGTAAGCCGCGTAGGCGTGGCCGAACTCGTGCAGGCAGAGGGAAAAAACCAGCGCCCCCAGCTTCATCACGGCATCCACAAACCTTGCCTCATCCATTTTTTAACTGGTCCTCGGTTGTTGGGTCGGGCTCGGACTATAACGGATTCGACGGCGGTAAAAAACAAAAAAATCCCCGCTGGGAGCCCTTTGGAAGGACGGGGAGTCGAAGGAAGGGGTTCAAACCATGAAGGTTTTCTTGACCCATTCCAGCGTTTCCTTGCGGTTTTTGAATTTGCCGTCCAACTGCGCGTTGAGGGCCTCCAGCAGGATGAACGAGTAACGGAAACCCGGGGCAATGCCCATGGCCTGGAGGTCCCGGCCCCGGACCCAGGGTTTTGATTTTTGGATTTTCGAGAAATATCTGGCCAGTTTTTGGCTCAAGTCGGGCGTGGGCGCCGCGGCCATCAGGAAACACTGGACCTCGGGCTTCAAGGGACAAAGCAGTTTATACATTCGGCTGACTGTAACGCCCTTTCCGGATAGCTCCTTATAAAACGCCGGGTGAACCGCGGCGCACTGGGTTACGATTTTTTGTTCCGGCCGGGAAAGCATGAGGCGTTTGGACAGGGCTTCCGCGTCATGGGCCGAAGGATGGGAAAGCAGGGCCTGGAACCAGACCATTTTTTCCTCTTCCAGGGGAATCCGGTTGCGCCGGAAAAACCCTATGGCGGCGGCGATATGGGGCAGTGCTTTCTTTGCCGCCGGCGGGACGCCCAAGGCGGAATGGATATGCGGCAAGACACCCAGTTCCTCCAGCCGCAGGACCGCCTTTTCGGGATGGGGTTCCTGGAAGATCAGCCTCAGCTCATTACGCAACCGCTCGCCGGAGACCTTTTGGATATAATCCCCCTTCACCGCCTCCGAGAGCCACTTCCGGGTTTTTTCCTCGATGCGGGTCTTGAACCTTTGCTCGAACCGGACGGCTCGGAAAATACGGGTGGGGTCGTCGATGAAGCTTTTCTCATGCAGCGCCCGGACCCGTCCCTTTTTCAAGTCCTCCAGGCCGCCGAAGGGGTCCAGAAGCTTTAGGAAATAGCCCGGGGTGAGGCTCAAGGCCATGGCGTTGAGGGTGAAGTCCCGCCGGTAAAGGTCTTGGACGATCCCCCCCTTTTCCACCCTCGGCAGGGCGCCGGGCTTTTCGTAGCTCTCGGTGCGGGCAGTGGCCACGTCCACCTTCCCGAACCCCGGAATCACCACGATGGAGGTGCCGAATTGGGTGAAGGCTTCCACTTCCGATCCCGTGAGTTTGGCCAGCTTTTCCGCGAAGGTCAGGCCGTCCCCCTCCACCGTGATGTCGATATCCATTCCGGGGCGCCTTAAAAAGAGATCCCGCACGAAGCCGCCCACGGCATAGGCCGCCTCCCCCTGCTCGTCGGCCAGTTGGCCGATTTTCCGGAGCAGGTTTTGGGTTTTGGGCGGTATCCGAAATTTAAAAGTTCTCATCAGGCCTCCTTGCACTTTAAACGTTGAAAAAGCCCTCCGTGGAAAAGGCATTCTCAAAATGCCGCAGCTTCCCCAAACCTGCCCAGTTTTTCTCGGGGCCCAGTGTCACCACGTCGAAGCGGCAGGCGGCCGGAAGGCAAGGCCGTTGGGCCAGGTAAAAGGCCGCGGCGGCCGAAAGCCGGTGGACTTTGTGCGGCGAAACCGCCTCCAGGGGCGTCCCCTGGGCCCGGCCCTTGCGGGCCTTCACCTCCACGAAAACCAGCGTGCCGTTTTTCCAAGCGATGAGATCAATTTCGCCGGAAGGAACGCGGTAATTTTTCTCCAGGATACGGTAGCCCTTGAGCCGAAGGAAGAAGGCGGCCCTTTCCTCCCCCCATTTGCCTTTTTGATGGGTGCTTAGGCTTTTTCGCTTTGGCATCCGTCCCTTTTCGTCCGAAATAATCCCCTCAACATTTCCAGTTGCCCCTCGGACAAGTGGTCCAAGGCCAGGCGTTTAATTTGGCTCCCTACTCTGTTGAGTTCCTCAAGGTTGGCCGCCCGGGAAAGCTTTTGTTTCCAGTAACCGAAGGGCCCTTCCGGCGACTTGCGGGCCAAGGTTTCCATGACTGGTCCGAAGCTCAGGCGGTGCTCGGGGCAAGGGCCATGGGCCTCCAATGCCTTTAAATGTTCCTCCGTCCCGTATCCCTTGTGTCCCTCAAAGCCGTAAACCGGGTACTGCCGGTGAAGCTCTGCCATCATCCTGTCCCGTGTCACCTTGGCGATGATGGAGGCCGCCGCGATGCTCAAGGAAAGGGCGTCCCCGTGCACCAGGGGTTTTTGGGGAAGCGTTTTGAGCGCGGGAAGCGGCATGGCGTCGGTTAAAAGGTAATCGGGCTTGGGTTCCAAGGCTGCAATGGCCCTTTCCATGGCCAGTTGGGCGGCCCGGTAAATATTAAGTTCGTCGATCTCCTGCACGCTGGCCTGGCCCACGCCGACCGCCACCGCCGTTCCCTGGATGTGGGCGGAAAGTTCCTCCCGCTTGGCGGCGTGGATTTTCTTGGAGTCGTCGACGCCCGGGATCAGGCGGTCGGGCGCAAGGATAACCGCGGCCGCCACCACCGGCCCGGCCAGGGGACCGCGGCCCGCCTCGTCCACGCCCGCCACGCAATGAAACCCCTTTCCCAGGGCCTCCCTTTCATGCCGCCATAGGGATTCCAAGCGCCTTTTTTCCTTTTCTTCCCTTTCAACGGCCCTTTCAAACTTCGCCAGGAGCCGTTGGGCTCCGGCCCGGGTATCGTCCTTCAACTGTAGCCGCAAATAATCGAGGGATTGGGTGGCGGTCTTCTCTCTTAAGGCTTCGGCTTCAATCCTGGGGAGTGGGAGTAGGTTGGACATTCGATGCGCCGCCCTGTTGTGGATTGCCCGCGTTGCCGGGAGTGGCCTGCCCTGGGCCTGCCTGCGGCGAGCTTGCCGGACCCGCCGAAGAGGCTTGCACCGTGGGGCTCGTAGCGCCGCTTGAAGGGGCCGTGGGTTTTGCAGGAGGAGTGGGGACGGCCGTGGCAGTGGAAGCGGGCAAGGCTTGCCCCGAGGGGCTCATGGATCCGCTCGAAGG
>JASHQZ010000352.1 GCA_030038835.1 candidate division FCPU426 bacterium | reverse complement strand
GTGACGGTGAGCGTAGCCGTAGTCGAATCCGTAGGCGTCGCCGTGGCCAAACTCGTCGCGGTTTTGGTAGGAGTACCAGTGGCGCTGCTGGTAGCCGTGCCAGTGGCGGTGGGGGTGGAGCTATTCGTGGGAGTCGAGGAATCGGTGGATGTGGGCGTGGCGGTGGGTTGCGTGGGGGTCGGGGTGGCCGTCGGGGGGCAGCTGCCGTTGATGGATACCGAGTAGGAATTGCTGACAAAAGGCACGCCGGCGGTCCGTAATTCGATGCCCACCTCTACCGCGGCCAGGTACCAGGTGTCGCTGATATAGCCCCGGGACAGCGCGTCGTTGAAGAAGGCCATCAGGTTCAGGTTGGTGACCGAGGTGACGTTGGAGGTGATTTGGTAGGACATATAGGTCCAGCCCAGGGTCGAGGAGGGTGTTTCGTAGAGGTTCCAGGTGTCACCCGCCAGGGACAGGTCCGTGGCAACGGTCACCGAATCCGCGGGCAGGTTCAGGTCGCCCATATAGTCGAGCCAGATCATCAGCTCCGCGCCGCCCGCGTAGCCGTTGCTGTCGTCGGCGCAGGTAGGCTGGGAGGCCGGGGCGAACCAAATATCGTAGGCGATGTCGTAGGAATCCCCGGCCGTGGTGTCGGGCGTGAAGTTCCAGCTGGAGCTGGCGCACTGCAGGCTGCTGACCAGCATGGGGAGCACGGACCCGGAGCTTAAGTTGCCGTAATGGCAGCCGTAGTATATGGAAGGGTAGCTTCCCACACTGGGGGCGCAAGCGGAGGTGTATTCGGTGACGCCGAAGGCCCCGGTGGAATCATTGATGGTGACGCATTGGGTCCCGTTGCAGGCGCCGTTCCAGTAATTGGTCTGGACGTTATAAGCCCCGACTCCCACGGTGTTGTAGGTGCCGGGCCCGTTGCAATAGGAGGAGGTTTGGGCCAGGACCGCCGAGGCCCATCCAAAGAAGGCGGAAAAAGCGAGTCGGCGGGCGGATGGAAAGAAGGGTGTTCTCAAGGAATCTTTGCTTTCCCCGGCGGTATTTTTTTAAACCCATGGAATAGCGTCTACCGTTTCAGGGGTTTGGGTTGGAATTGTATCACTGAAAAATTTTTGGAACGGGGAATAAAAAGTTTCGGCCGGAAGGTTTAAGAAACAAAACTTCAGGGGAGTTGGTTTATCGTGACATTGAAAATTTTGCCGTAAAGAAGGCCGGTTGGAATAGGCCACGCTAGGATTGGGGACGAGGGAAGGGACTCTTTAAGGATGGTTCGCTTCCCAAAATCAATGCAGCACACAAATCTTCCCCAGCTTATGGTTTCCGCCCGATTGAATGTAATAAAGATAAAGGCCGCTGGCCACCCGGCCTCCGCCTTGGTTTTGGAGGTTCCAGGAAAGCACCGTCCATCCCTGGGGTTCGGCGGTGGAAGCCGAATAGACGATCTCCCCGGCCAGGTCGTAAATGGAAAGCTGGATCTGGGCCGGTCCGGTCAGGTTGAGGGTGAACCGCACCGGGGTTCCCCCGGTGCTGACGTTGGGCCAGACCTGCGCGAAAAAGGAAGGCCCCGGGGTGAGGGTGGCGGTGGGCGTCAGGGTAGGGGTGCGGGTGTAAGTCAAAGTCGGGGTGAAGCTATTTGTGGGGGTGAGGGTCGGCGTGAAGCTGTCGGTGTTGGTGGGCGTCAAAGTTGCGGTGAAGGTGCAGGTGAAAGTGGAGGTGGGGGTCGGCGTGAAGGTGGGCGTAAAGGTGCAGGTGTCGCTGGGCCAGTTGCAGGGAGTGTCCGTGGCCGTCGGAGTGGCGGTGTTGGTGGGAGTGGAAGTAGGGGTCGGCGTAAAGGTCGGGGTTGGCGTGAAGGTGGGCGTCCGAGTGGGAGTCGGCGTGAAAGTGGGAGTAAAGGTGCAGGTGTTGCTGGGCCAACCGCAAGGCGTATTCGTGGCCGTAGGGGTGGGGCTTGGAACATTGGCTATCAGGTCGTTTAGGAGCCCCTGCCCGTTGGGGCTTCCCCATCCCGTGGCCAGGTCGTAGCCGGAGACCGCCTTATAGGAGCCGGGGGTAGGCCAGTAGTAAAAATTGGTGCTGCCGTCGGCGATGTCGTGGAAATCACTCGCGTAATCCGACCCCTGGGCCACGGGGTAAAGCGCGGGATTGGCCGAACCGATGAATTCTCCCTTCTGGGCCTGGGCCTGCTGGTTGCAAAGCGCCCAGTAGGCGGCCCAAAGGGGCGAAGCGCAGCTGGTTCCTTCCACCGGTCCCTCATATCCATAGGTGACACCCTGGCTGACGCCCGCCGCGACATCCTCCGAAACCACGTAAACATTGAAGGCAACCATGGAAACATCCGGCAGGTTCCGCCACTGGGTGGATCCCCCATTGGTGCTCATGGAAACATTGGATTGGTAGGATGGGAGGCTTAAGACATTCGTGCAGATTGCCCCTGCGCCCGCCAGGTTGTCCCGGCCGCAGAAATCGTCGGGAAGATATTTACCCTCATTGGCCGCGTCGTTCCAAGTTGTTTCCGAGGAATAAGTAATGACGGGCGGGCTTCCCGAAGGGGAAGACGTGGATAAAAAGGTGCCGCCCACCAGGGTCTCGTAAATGCTCTGGTAAAGGCTGGGGTCTTCCGTCACGTTGGTCTCCGGTGCATCGCCGCAGCCATCGCCCGGAAAGCCGTTGGAGACATAGGACCCCCAATCCCCGGCGGCTTCAAAATAAGCCTGCCCTTGGGCGGCCAGTTCACTCAACAAAGTGACGGTGTTGGAGTCCCCGTAACCGCCCCAGGAACTGCTGATTTGGTAGCAGGTCCTATTGGAGGCCATGGTCGAGAGCATGTCGTCGGCCGCCTCATCGTATTCCGTTTGGTCCCCATAGTTGATGACATTGGGCGATACCTCGTACACGACCACCTGGGCGCCCGGCGCCATGGAAACCACCATCTCGATGTCCAGGGAAACCTCAACGTTGTTGCCGTTGAAGGTGCCTTCTTGGGAGGGGGTTCCCGAAGCGCCGTCCACCAGCACGGTCACTGGCGCGGGGGCGGTAATGGGCGGGTCGGCGGAGCTTTCATAAGTGGAGATATCCGATGGGTAAAAACCCTCGAACTCCAGCAAGGCCACCGACTGACCCGCCCCGTTGACCGTGGCCGGGACGGTGGGGACGTAGGAATCCCGGAAGTCCATCCCCTGGTAGCAGCCGGCGCAGGTGGCGGGAGCGGTTCCGCTCTTGGGCCGGCGCCCACGGCTTTTCCTCAACTTGGGCCAGGGTCGGTGGAAATTGTCCAGGCCGGAGACGTGCCCGAGGGGCGTGTCCAGGTCCACCGAAGGCTCGGCGTCCGGGGCGTA